>JAYEHQ010000051.1:0-13688 GCA_034659595.1 Campylobacterota bacterium | reverse complement strand
GACTTCAGTCCCATCTTTAATTCATGCTAATTAAAATAACACACATTATCTATTTTAGGTATTTTTATAAATTGTGTTTTATTTTCTAAATGTAGGTTTATATTTTCATCAAAGTTCTTTTTTAATTTTAAGAACTCTTTTCTTTTTTTACCTTTTAGTTTTTTAGTAGTAACTTGAACAACTCTAAGTGGATTGATAGCACGACCCCTTTTTCTTAGCTCGAAATGAAGATGTGGACCAGTTGAACGACCAGTGTTACCTACATAGCCTATCGTATCACCTTTTTTTACCCATTTACCTCTTCTTATACCTCTTCTAAAAGATTTCATGTGTGCATATCTTGTTTCATAACCATCATCATGTTTGATTTTTACTAAGTTTCCATAAGAACCCATTCTAGCAGCATAAGATATTCTTCCACTTCCCGCAGCTTTTATGGGTGTTCCTCTTCTTGCCGCATAATCAACACCAAGATGGGCTTTCCATCTTTTAAGTACTGGATGAAATCTTCTTTTTGAAAAATATGATGAGATTCTTGCACCTCTTACAGGACGAGAAAGTAAAAAACCTTCAACTCTATGACCTTTTTCATTATAGTATCTATCATCATTATTGAGATATATATAATGTTTTTTTCTTCTCATCTCAATCATAGCACTTTTGAGAATAGGCATAGAAAATTTTTTACCATGACGATATTTTTGTTCATAAATCATAATTAATTTATCACCAACTCTAAGGTCTCTTTTAAAGTTTAGCGATTTATCAAAAGCAGAGACAAAAGCAGAAGCCAATTTTGTAGAGCCAGTAGCTTTATATATATCATAATGTGGTGATCTTTTTATTTCTAAAGTTAAAGCTTCAGTTTTTTTTGTATATATGATAGGGATTATTTCAAAGTTATATTTATCATCTGATTTTTTATAAATATGAATTTGTAACTCTTCATTTAAAGGAAGTAGGATTTGTTCCACTTTGTTATTTATATCATGTAAAATTTGGTAGTGAATACCAGCTTTAATCTCTTGTGTTAGTATCTGGTCATCATTGTCTAGATTGTAATACAACTCTTTTGTAGGAAGATGTTGTTTTTCTAAAAATGTTAGATATGTTTGCCCATTTTCTACACGAAAGGTATCAACTTTTGATGCAAAAATAGTAAGTGGTATTAGTAGAAGTATAAAAATTTGTATCATTAACTAGTCCGAAAATAAATAATTTGCGAACTCTAACTAAATTTGGCTTAGTATGAGGTTTGTTTGTTATAATACTACCAAATAAATCCATAAAAAAGAGAGAATATGAGATATATAGTCTTATTTTTAATATTTGTATCACAAATAATTGCTTCTGTTGTTAATGCACCACTTAAGAGTGTAGATGAACTTAATAATATTGCAACTATAGAGATAAATAAAATTGATGTAGGGATAAGTGGTTTTATAATACATAAAATAGCTGATGGTCATGAGGTGATTTTAAAGAGTGTTACTGTAACTTCTTTTGATAAAAAAAATAGTATAGCTTCACTAGAAATGAGTGATTTTGATGGGCTTAAAAATAATTCTTTACCATCTGGAAAATGGAGTGTAGAAGTTGGTGATAAAGTAGTTTTAGCATTTGGTTACTTTCGTGCATTGCTTATCGCACCAAATGAAGAGATATATCATCAAATCACAAAAGCTGTAAAAGTTCAATGGATTCATCCCGATCTTTTTGCTACTATTTTATCACTTGAAGGGCATCCATCTCCAACAAAAAATGATTTTGTAAAGATGAGCACTACTACTTCTGTAGGTTTAGTATATTTTTATCTAAATCAAAAACTATACACAGTAGATGCTAAAAGTTTTAAGATACTAAGTATTTCTAAAGCACCACTAACTCAAAACTCTTTAGAGCTTCCATTTTATACAAGACTTGAAAAAATAAACACTAATTGGTGGAATTTTGGAGAGGGCAGTAGTGAAATGGATAATTATGAATCTTACTACTACTCATTACTTTTAAAATTTAATCCAAATAATCAACAACTAATCAGTGAAATGAGCAAATAATGATAGATAATAAACATTTAAAATATTTCACTTCTATAGTGGGTGATGAAAATATATATAGTGATAAAGCACATCTTATAGCATACTCTTACGATGCTACTCGTGAACATTTTGAACCAGATGCAGTTATATTTCCTAGAAGTGAAGATGATATTAGTGAGATTTTAAAGTATTGTAATGAACATAAAATAATCATAGTTCCTCGTGGTGCTGGTAGTGGATTTACTGGTGGCTCATTGCCAAGTAGCGGTGGAGTTGTGCTAGCTATGGAAAAACATATGAATAAAATCTTAGAGATAGATGTTAAAAATATGGTAGCAGTTGTTCAACCAGGTGTTATAAATATGGATTTACAAAGAGCGGTTGAAGAGATTGGTCTTTTTTATCCACCAGATCCAGCTTCACAAGATTACTCAACTCTTGGCGGTAATGTTAGTGAAAATGCAGGTGGTATGCGTGCTGCAAAGTATGGAATCACAAAAGACTATGTTATGGCTACAAGAGCAGTTTTACCAAATGGTGATATTATCCGTGCAGGTAAAAAGACTATCAAAGATGTAGCTGGATATAACATAAGTGGGATTCTTGTAGCATCTGAGGGTACGCTAGCAGTTTTATCAGAGATAACTCTTCGTCTTATTCCAAAGCCTAAGCTTACTAAAACAGCTATGGGAATTTTTGATAGTGTAAGTGATGCTATGAATGCAGTTTATAAAACAATTGCAAGTGGAGTTACACCAGTAGCAATGGAGTTTTTAGATAATTTAACTATCAAAGCAGTTGAACAAACTTTTAACAAAGGTCTTCCTGTAGATGCAGGTGCATTACTGGTGACAGATGTTGATGGAAATTTAGAAGAGGATTTGAATTTTCAATTGGCTCAAATTGAGAAAGTATTCTTTGAAAATGGTTGTAGAGAATTTAAAATAGCAAAAGATGAACAAGAAGCCGCAGATATTTGGTTTGCTAGAAGAAATGCATCTCCAGCTTTAAGTGTATATGGCAGTAAAAAACTAAATGAAGATGTAACAGTTCCCCGTGCAGTTTTACCAGACCTTTTAGAAAAGTTTTATGCAATAGCTGATAAGTACCAAATAAATATCCCATGTTTTGGTCATACTGGTGATGGAAATGTACATACTAATGTAATGGTAGATGGAAGTGATCCTGAACAAGTAAAAATTGCTTATAAAGCGATAGAAGAAGTTTTTCAAGCTACTATTGATTTGGGTGGAACTCTTAGTGGGGAACATGGAATCGGTCTTGCAAAAGCTCCATATATGGGGATGGCTTTTACAGATGAAGAGATGAACCTTTTTAAATCTATAAAAATAGCATTTGACCCTAATAACATTTTAAATCCTGCGAAGATGGGTTTGAGCTAAGTAAATTTTAAAATTTAATTTAAAAGTATAAAATTGAATTATAAGATATTAAATAGATGTAGTAGGGAAGAGGAAATTTAATATGCCAAGATTTCATTATTGTAAAAAGTTTAAAAATAAAATTGATAAAGAAAATGATAAAAGTTTAATATATAGAAAAATTGAAGAAAACTCAAAAAGAAAAGATTTAAAAAGTATTGGGAGTTTTAATGTCTTTGCAGGAGGAATATATGTTTTAAAACTATATAATCCTAAAAGAAGAGTAATTATAGAAGAAAAAAATATTGAAATAAAAAAAAATGAAATAAAAGTATTTTTTATCAGAGATATTATTTCAAATCATAAATTTGATAATATTTATGGTAAATATTTATATAAAAAACTACAGGATAGGAGTTGGTTGAATTCTAATCCTTTATCAAAAGATGATATAGATAGTTTTAAGCAAAAATTTAATGGAATACAAGAAATAAAATCTAATAAATTAGATTTCCCCCCTAAAAATTTAACTGATTGGCTAGATGATTTTTCACTAAAATTAGATAATGAAGTTTTTGAAACTAAAGAATGGGTTAAGTATGCTTTAGACAATTGTGAAAAAACTGGAATGTTATATAAATATATTAATACTTTTAGAATTATATTAGAAGAAATCTTAAATGATAATATATCTAATAAACTTATTAAGAATGATAACAGTATAGAAATATTTAAATATATCAATTATAGTATAGGAATTATATATAGTAAAATAGATATAAATGGTAAGCTAGTCATAATCTTATATGCAGGTGCTCATACAGAACAACAAAAAGATTTTTGGGAAGAATCTTTAGAGAATATAAAAAATAAACAAATTGATTTTAATAAAAATCTTGAAAGTATTAGTAGATATTCTTATCGTTCATACCCTAAATGGACTGTAAGTGATGATGTTTTATGGCTAGATATTCAAAAAAGTAAAGAGATAAGTAATCTATCTTTAACAAGTGAACAAAGTGATTTCTTTAGAAATTTTAAATTTCCTTATTACATAAATGGTCAAGCAGGAAGTGGAAAATCTACAATGCTATATTATCTATTTTCAAATGTATATTATTATAAAATGCAAGGTGAAATAGAAGGAAATATAGTCTTTTTAACAGAAAATAAGAAGCTTTTAGAAGATACAAAAAAATATGTTTATGACTTATTATCAAAAAATCCAGAGTTTAATGGATTGTCAGAAGATGAGATAAATGATAGTAAGGAAAATTTTAATTCATTTAAAGATTACTTATTTGATATTCTTGATGAAAGAGATAAGAGTGAATTTAATAAAGATAAATATTTAGATTTTTCATTATTTAAAACTTTATATGAAAATTCTAAATTATCTAATAATATAAAGAAAAAATATTCAGCAGAAGAATCTTGGTTTACAATTATTACTTACATATATGGTCATAATTTAAAAGAAACTATAAAGAGTAAAAATTATAGAACTACAATAGCTAGAGATTCACAAGTTATTTCATTAAGCAAATTTGAAGGTATAGAAAATGATGTATTACCATTTTATGAAAAACTATTAGATGATGGCTATTGGGATAAACTAAAAATAATTAGATACATTAATGATAATATTAATCTATCTCTTAAAGATAAATATAGTGTAATTATTTGTGACGAAGCACAAGATTTTTGTAAAGTAGAATTAGAATTTATATTAGGAATGTCAGAATATTTAAAATATGACTTGTCTAATATAACACAAGTACCTGTTATATTTGCAGGAGATCCTAATCAGACGGTAAATCCGACAGGTTTTAGACAAGATGAAATGACAAGTTTACTCTATAGTCAATTAAAAGATATAGGATTTGAATACTATAAAGATAGTAACCTATATAATCCATCATTGAATTATCGTTCTGCTCAACCTGTTGTAACATTAGCTAATTTTATACAATATTACAGAGTTAGAGAATTAGGAATAAAACAAAAAAATCCACAAGAGGCAAAATCACCAGTTGAGAATATTGATTTTAATATATTTTTAAATTATGAAGATATAGAATCAGATTATGAATTACAAGATGATTTAATCAAAAAATTAAAATATAAAATTTTCATAGTTCCTATTGACTATCAAGAGAAAGATAGTTATATTGAAAATTCAAATTTACTTTCACAAATTGAAAATATTGAAGTAAAAACATCCACAGAAGCAAAAGGGGCAGAGTATGAACAAGTTGTATTATATGGCTTTGGAGAGTATTTTTTAGATAGATTTAAAAGCTTAGAAGCTACTAATAATGATAATGATGAAAAATTTAAAATCGGATATTTTTTCAATAAACTTTATGTAGCTATTACAAGAGCTCAAACAGAATTAATAATTATTGATACTATAGAATCACAAGAAAATTTTTGGAAAATTTTAGTTGATAATGTTAGTATAAATAAAACTTGGGAAACACTTAAAAAAGAACACTTTAAAGTTATAGAATACAATACGGGTTCTATAAAAAATATTTTAGAAAGTACATCTAATAATGCTTTGGAAAATGCTCTGCAAGATAAAAAGCAGGGAGTGTATCATAATAATTCGGCAAGGCTTAGAGTTGCTTCAAATCAATTTTTTAGACTAGGTAAAGATAAGGAAGCAAATGAATGTTTAGCTTTAGCAGAAGAGATTAAAAATAATTATAAAGGTGCTGGTGAGTATTTTCTAAAATCAGGTGATATTGAAAAGGCTTCTATGTCATACTTTAGAGGTAGATTTTTTGATGATGTTGAGAAAATAGGAAATAATCTAAAAACCTTAGAGCAAGATATTCGCATTATTCTAGGTAGAGTTATGGCTAGGGAACTATTGATTGAGAAAGATATAAATATTTTATCAAATAATTTAGAATCATTGTATCAACTTACTTTAAATATCTCTTGGAGAGATTACTTAGTAAAAGAGTTAATAATCAATTCAGAAAAAATAATAGAAGTTGAATTAAAGAAAGAATTTGTAAAAGTATTAAAGCATATTAGAAAATCAACTGACATTGAGTTATCAGAACAAATAGGGCAAATATACTATACTTTAGAAGAGTATAAAAATGCTATTAATATTTGGGAAGAGATTGATTTTTATGAAGAGCCATATAGTAAAGCTAAGTCTATAGTTTTTCAAGAGGTAGTTAGTCGATATAAAAAAAATAATGAAATAATAGATGATAATGAAGCATTTGATATTTATCAATCTTTTATTAATACAGAAAATATAAGTGAAGTAGTATCTATTGGAATAGTTATAGAAGAAAGATTTAAAGATAATTTAAATGAATTAAATGAATTTTACCAAGATATAATACAAAATCCAATTTTAGAAAAAACAATATTTATATATCTTCTGAAGCGGTGGGTGAAAATTTATTGGAAAATAAATAAAAAAAATCCTACTAATATTTGGCTAGAAGAATTAAATATTAAATATAAAAAATATAATATAGATTTACCATATAAAAAGTTTACTATAGATGAATTGAAAAATATTTCTGAATTTCCTCAAAATGAGTATCATAAAAATATCAATCATTTTTCTAAAATTACAATTAAAAATTTTAGACAGTTTGAAACTCTTCTTATAGATGATATTGGGATGTTTAATCTAATAGTTGGTGATAATAATGTAGGAAAAACATCACTTTTAGAAGCACTTTTATTTATAAGTAATAATGATATATACTTTAATGAATTAGCATTTGCTTATATGGCTAGAAATAGTAGTTGTGATTTACCACCTATAAACTTTATTAAAGATTTTATTAGAAAAGATAATAAAAAACAAGATTTTGAATTGATTTTAGAAAAAGATAGAATTTTTACAAATTATAAAATAAAACAACCTACTACAGATGATGTTAAAAATAAATTTACAATACAAACAGCTATAGATATAGATGATTATATATGTATGATAAAAGATGATGGGATATGTAATATAAGTGAAATACCATTACTTATAAAAAAACTAGATAAATTAGAAATAGTAAAAACACAGTTTATACCATTTGGAAAAGGATTTGACAGAGATTTAGTTGAGATTTATGCTGAAAAGATAGATAGAAATAGGATAAAACGAAAAGATTTTCTAGCATCAATGGAAGTTTTTATTCCTAATATAGATAGAATTACACCCGATACAAAAGATGGGCAAATATATATAGAAGAGAAAAATTGTGAGGGTGATTCAGCGTTATCTAATTATGGTGAAGGTGCAAAAAAACTTTTTAGAATACTTACCCAAATTACATTACAGCAAAATAATAAACTTTTAATAGATGAAATAGATGCAGGTATTCATTATTCACATTTTTTAGAATTTTGGAAAGTTATTTTAAAGGTAGCTAAAGAAAATAATGTTCAAATATTTGCCACAACTCATAATATGGAATGTATAGAGTATTTTAAAGAAGTTTTAGAAGAAGAGGATATGCAAAAGTATCAAGAACTCTCAAAAACTATTACTTTAAGAAAATTACCTAATAGTAATATTAAAGCATATACTCGTCAATTTAAAGAATTTGAATATGAGATAGATAATGAATTAGAAATTCGTGGTGACAAATTATAATGTCTAAATATCTTATCATAGTAGAGGGTAAAGCTGATATTATTTTTATTAAAGATTATTTAATGTTTATATATAAACATTTTAAAATTATCAAAGAATTAAATAAAAAGAAT
Organism: Campylobacterota bacterium; assembly: GCA_034659595.1. Taxonomy (GTDB): domain Bacteria; phylum Campylobacterota; class Campylobacteria; order Campylobacterales; family Sulfurimonadaceae; genus Sulfurimonas. Next base: position 5,521 of record JAYEHQ010000051.1, on the reverse strand, counting down.
AAAAAAGAGATAGTTATTCAATCAACTAATATTGAAATTAAAATTTTAATAGCTGGTGGATATACAGTAATTAAAGAAAATAAATTTATAAAAAGTATGGAAGAACATAAGGACTCTGAATATAAAATTTTAATTATTCAAGATGCAGATAATCCAAAGAAAGATGATGGAGGGGTTGAAAATAGAATGAAATATTTAAATGACACAAGTATAGAATTTAAAACTTTTCTATTTCCAAATAATAAAGATGATGGAGATTTAGAAACATTATTACTTCAAATAAAAAACAATAATAAGTATAATAGTTTTTTTGAATGTTATAGCGAATATGTAAAATGTATTAAAACAAATACAAAACTAGATTATATAGATGAATTATTAGAAGACAAAAATAAAGTTTTTAGTTATTTCACTTCATATTATGGTATGGATAAGGCAAAAGAAGAAAATAGAGAATATACTTTAGAATATTGGAATTTTAATAGTGATTCATTAAAGCCTCTTAAAATTTTTATTGAAAAGAATATAGTTTGAAAATATATAAAATACAATTTTTTAAAATATATAAACATATAAAATTCTTCATAGGAACTTTTATAGATAAAGAGTTAACTCTTTTTGCTGCTAGTCTTAGTTTTTATACTATTTTTACTATTATCCCATTATTACTTATTATGCTTACTCTTTTGACTTCATTACCTAGTTTTTCTGAACATTATGAGACTATTAAAACATTTATATTTTCAAATCTGATGCCTGTAAACTCTGAAGCTATTATGGAACATATTGATAGATTTTTAGAAAATACTGGAAAAATGGGAATGGTTGGATTTGTGATGATTTTAGTTGCATCTTTACTATTTTTTAAAAACTTTGAGTATATTGCAAATAGAATTTTTCATGCTAAATCAAGAGGGTTATGGGATAGTGTGACTACATACTGGACAATGCTTACTTTAACTCCTATTGCACTTGGAGTGTCATTCTATATAACAGGTTATATAGCTACACTAATGGCATCTAATACTTTGACATCTGGTTTTAATATTTTACCATTAGTTCCATATCTAATAATTTGGGGACTTTTCTTTTTACTTTTTCAGATTAGTGCAAATACAAAAATAGAACCAAAAGCATCAGCTATAAGCTCATTTATTATATCTATAGTATTTAATTTATCTAAAAATGCTTTTGTTTATTATGTATTTTTAAATAAATCATACACAACTATATATGGTTCTTTTGCTATTTTAATGTTTTTATTTTTATGGATATATGTTTCGTGGATTATATTTATATATGGTCTTAAATTTTGTCATATTTTAAATCAAGTTTATATAGGAAAAAAAGAGATTTAGTATAATCTTAATTAAGATTATACTAATTTATTAAAGTTCTAAACAATCACTTATGCTATAAAGTCCAGCTTCTTTATCAGATAGCCATTTTCCAGCTCTGATAGCACCTTTGCTAAATGTATTTCTTGATGTTGCTGTATGGTTTAGTTCGATAAATTCACCATCGTTATAAAAACCAACAGTATGCCTACCAACTATATCTCCACCACGAAGAGCCATTACAGCTATCTCATTTTTTGTGCGTTCACCTATGTTACCATCTCTTCCACTTACTCTAACTTTCTCTATATCTAAATTACGACCAGCAGCAGCTGATTCACTTAGAGTTAAAGCCGTTCCACTTGGAGCATCTTTTTTATGCTTATGATGCATCTCTACTATCTCTATATCAAAACCTTCTAATGCTGCTGATGCTTGATATACAAGTTTATTTAACATTGCTACACCTAAAGACATATTTGTAGCATAGAGTATAGGCATAACAGCACTTGCTTGTTTTAGTAAGTTTAGCTGATGAGTATTAAGTCCTGTAGTACCTATAACTAATGGTTTAGGTGTTTTTATAGCTTCTTCTAAAAGTAGTTCACAAGCATCAGGAAGTGAAAAATCAATAACAATATCACAAGCTTTTAAGAAAGATTCCATACATGAAGTTATTAATATAGATGGGTCTATTGAAAAGTCTAGTGTATTACGAACAAAAACTGTATTTACACTCATATCTTCTGTTAGTTTTAAATCATCTAAAAGTAATTTACCAACTCTACCGCTTGCTCCAAATACACCAACTTTAATCATTATACTTCCTTTTTTAATCTTTGAACTTATCTCTAATTGCTAAAAATTTATCTATATTTTCTACAAATAAATCTACTAAATGTGGATCGAAATGCTCACCTTTTTCTTCTAAAAGTAAAGATAAAATTCTATCTAATTCCCAAGCTTTTTTATATACTCGTTCACTACCTAATGCATCAAACACATCTACAACAGCAGTAATTCTTCCATATATATGAATTTCACTACCTTTTAATCCTCTTGGATAACCCTTGCCGTTATATTTTTCATGATGTTCATGTGCAACAATAGCAGCAGTTTTTAGAATTTTACCACGGGAATTTGCAAATAGTTCATACCCTATAGTCGTATGCTTTTGCATCTCAGTAAATTCTTCTTTTGTAAGCTTACCTGGTTTTTTTAGTATATTATCAGGTATTGAAACTTTACCTATATCGTGCATAGGTGATGCAGTTGCTAATAATCTGCACTCTTTTTCTTCTAAGCCACAAAGTTCTGCTAGTAGGTAGCTATATTTTGCTACCCTTTTTACATGATTAGCTGTTTCTTCTGAACGAGATTCACCGATTTCACCCATTTTAAAAATAACCTCACTTTGTGTACTTTCTATTTCTCTTTTTTGTAATTTTACAATTTTAAGTTGAGTTTTAACTCTTGCGATAAATTCCATCTCTCTAAAAGGTTTAGAGATATAGTCAATTCCACCAACTTCAAATCCTTTTATAATATTTTCTTCTTCAGATTTAGAAGTTAAAAATATTACAGGTATATCTTTAGTTTGTAAATTTTCTTTTATTTTTTGACAAGTTTCAAATCCATTCATACCATCCATGATTACATCAAGTAGAATTAAATCAATTTCTATATCTTTTAATTTTTTAAGAGCAACTTCACCACTGTTACATTTAACTATTTCTAATTCTTTATCAATCTTTTTTTCTAATAACATGGACACAATTTTGACAATAGTAGGAGAATCATCAACAATCATCACTCTCATATAAGAACCTTAATAATAATTTTAGCTAAGTTTTTTATCTACATAATGAATTGCTTGTAGTGCTGCAACTGAACCATCTCCAGCTGCACTTACAACTTGTTTTGGTGCAGCAATTCGCATATCACCAGTAGCATATAAACCATCAACTGATGTTTTCATACTAAGATCAACAATAACTTCACCAGCATCATTAACATCACATAAAAAACTTCCACTCTCTTGTATTAAAGTTTGATTATTTACATCGCTTCCAACAAATGTAAATACACCAGGAACTTCAATATTTCGTATTATACCATTATTATCTGTTATTTTTAAACCTGTTACACCCATAGCATCACCATATACTTCTTCTGGAGCAGAATTTAATATAATTTCAATATTTTTAGCTTGTTCAATTCTCTCAACTGTGTTTGGTGCTGAACGGAATTTATCTCTTCTGTGTATCAAATAAACTTTTGAACATATTTTAGCTAAATAAAGAGCTTCTTCAAGTGCAGTATCTCCACCACCAATAACTACAACTTCTTTACCTTTGTAAAAGAAACCATCACAAGTTGCACAAGCACTAACACCTCTACCAAAAAATTCATTTTCACCTTTAAATCCAGCTCGTCTAGGAGATGAACCTGTACCAATGATTACACTGTGTGCTTCAACAGTATCTCCACCCTCTTTATGAATAGTGAAAATATCATCATTTTTACTAATCTTTTCTATAGCTACCATCTCATGAATAAGACCAAACTTTTTACATTGTTCTGGCCATGGCATCATTAAATCCATACCTGTTATTTCACCAGTTACACCTGGGTAATTTTCTATCTCTGAAGAGTTTGTTATCTGCCCACCTGGCATCCCTTTTTCAAACATAACAACATTTTCTAAACCACCACGAGTTGTATAAAGTCCAGCTGTTAAGCCAGCAGGTCCACCACCTATAATTGCACAATCAAGTATCATTTTATTTCCTAATATTTTATTTTATAATTGTTTTACTTCAGAAGCCAAAGCATCTAAATTATCAAGTTTTCGTATCACCATTTATTTTACGGTATCGGAAGTGAATTCCACTACCTACGCTAAGACCACTTGGGTCACTAAAGCTAAACTCTTACGAGTTAGAATAGTTTATAATGTTTCAATCTCTTTTGATAACTCATCTAAATTATCAAGTTTTCGTATCATACTATCTTGTTTATAAAGAGAGTCTTTGTTTTTCTTTATAAAAAAAATAGATGGACTTTCATAAATATTGAATCTTTGAATAAAGTTTAGGGAGTTTTTTGTTCCACTTCTTAAAAATGTAGTGTTTTTACTATTTTTTCTAATTTCATTGTAGTAGTCTATTGCTATTATAGGGATATTTAGATTTACTTGTGCAAGTTTATCCATTGTTCCTTTAGTTTTAGAGGAGTAAAAAACAACTATATATTTATCTTCTTTTGGAGTGAAAATATCACTTTTTTCATAAAAAACCCATTGTTTAAAGTCGATAAATTTATATTCTGCGAATTTGTAGTTAAAGTAAGCAAAGGCTGTGGCAATAAGCGCTGAACCAAAGAATGAAGCAAGAAGTGTGGAAAGAGAAAAGAGGCTTTTACCACCACCTTTCTTCTTCGCCATTTATAAAATCTCTTATAAAAGAGCGTTAATTTTTTCAGCTAGAGCAGCTTTTGATTGAGCTCCAACAACTTGGTCAACCATTTCACCATTTTTAAAGAACATAATAGTTGGGATAGAACGGATACCAAATTTAACAGCAATATCTTGCTCTTCATCAGTATTTACTTTACAAATGTTAGCTTTACCTTCAAAGTCTTCTGCTAATTCTTCAATAACAGGAGCAATCATACGACAAGGACCACACCATGGAGCCCAAAAATCAACAAGAGATACACCCTCAGCTACTGTTGCTTCATAGTTTGAAGCAGTTAAATCAATATATTTACCCATTTGGATTTCCTTTTATAGTTTAAAATTGAAGTATTATACACTTAAATTTTTAAATATCTCTTTATCTTGTATGAGTTTTTAAAATTTTAAGGATAATAATAAAAAACAAAAGACTATATAAACTTATCATATGTATAGTAGGCTCTTTTGTGACTTTTATAATTGATTATTTTTTCTTTTAGAAGTTCTTGACTACCTTGTTACTTTTGTAATAATAAAGCTTGTTTTGCTCATTAATTGCATTTGCTATTTCATATTATGTAGGTAGTGCATCAAGTGAAAATAGCTGAAATTCTGAAGTAAAAAAGTTATCTTTTAAAAGTTCAATAAATAGTAGGTATCTCATTTTTTTTAGAGTACTATATTAGCATAGGATTTAGCTACTATATAGGTTGATATTTGTTGTATA
>JAYEHQ010000050.1:0-13829 GCA_034659595.1 Campylobacterota bacterium | reverse complement strand
TAGTAAAAGAATCAAAAGATGGATGTGTAAAAGATAAAACCATAAAGAAGAAAGAGAAAAAAAGAGGTGTTGGACGACCAAAGGGGAGTAGGAATAAAAATAAAAAAGATGTAGAGCTAACTCCATAGTAAAGTTTTTAAGCAAAATACAAATTCTCTTTTGTATCAAACTTAAACTGTCAAGTAATTTCAAATCTATCTTTATAAGTTTCTTCTATTGATATTTTTGTTTTATAATCTATCAATTCCCCTATCTCTATCTCAACTTCTAAAGTTTTAGAATTATTTTGTAAAGCTGACTGTAAAATAGTATCTGCATCTGTTCTAATATATACAGGTAACATAGGAAGCCTATTTTTTAAAGCTATGATTTGTGTTCCGCTTTTAAAGCTAGATAGTTTCGTTTTGGTTTTATTTCTAGTTCCCTCTGGAAAGATGAAAATTGAGTTCCCCTCAGTTACACTAACTTTTATCTTTTTAAAAAAATCACTCATACTTTTATTTTCTCTATTTAACAAGATAGTTCCTGCATTTTTAACAAATGTTGCAAAAAATGGGGATTTGGATAACTCCTCTTTTGCTATCCATTGACCAAAAATATTTGTATCTTTTAGTGCAATCTCAATAATTAATGGGTCTATAATACTTCTATGATTAGATACCAATAAAAATTGACCATCTTGTGGTAGTTTTTCTATATTTTTAACTTTGATTTGAATATTAAGCTTTGACAATAACTGCTGAGCATATTTAAGTCTTATCTTTTTTTTATCACTATACAATGGTTTTGATTTAAGTTTAAAACCATATAAGTTTGTTAAGTACATAGCATAAATTGCCATTTTGATTTTATTGAAATTCATATATTGTTATATATCCTCTTAAGTGTAATCTTGCTAATCTGTATCATCTTATAAATATTAATGAATTTATAAAAAATTCTTTTCACACTTAGCACTATTATTATGATACAATAATATATCATGTTAAAAGTAAATTCATTAAAAAATATCTCTAAAAACTTTACTATTCTATATGTAGAAGATGATATAAAAGTAAGTGAAAGTATGACTATCTTCTTTAAAACTTTTTTTAAAGAGGTTGTTACTGCTTATAATGGACTAGATGGTATAGAGTTATATGAAAATTACTATTTAAAACATAATAATTATTTTGATATAGTCATTAGTGATATTAGAATGCCAAAAATAAATGGTGTTGAATTAAGTAAAAAAATACTCTCCATAAATAAAGAGCAGATAGTACTGATTTTTTCCGCTTATGATGACTCCAAATATCTCATAAATCTTATTAACATTGGTGTAGATAAATTTGTACAAAAGCCTATAAGTCCTGTACAAATCACTTCCGTATTAAATGAAATATGTATTAAACTCATTGAAAAAAAAGAACTAGATAGATATATTGCATTATCTGAAGATTTTGAGTGGGATAAGATATTAAAAATATTGACTCAAAATAAAATAAAAATTAAACTTACAACCAATGAAGCAAATCTTATAAATCTTTTTATAAATTCACCTAGAGAGTCATATACTGCACTAGAAATTTTTGAATATATTCATGATTATAGAAACGAATATAATTATTCCATAGATTCAGTTAAAAGTCTTATAAAACGCCTTAGAAAAAAACTACCAAAAGACACCATAATACATAGTCCCGATAATGGATACACTCTCAATATAACATAACTTTACTCTCTGACACTTTGTGCCACCTTTTCCAAGTATAATTTTGTATCAACATAATGGAGTTTATTATGGATACAAATATTAAAGAGCTTAAAAAATTATGTAAAGAATTTACAATTCTTTTTGTTGAAGATGATAAAGATGCGAGAGAAGAATTGGTTGAGTTGTTTGAAATGCTTTTTAAGAAAGTTTTTGTTGCTGTTAATGGATTGGAAGGATTAGAACTTTTAAAAAATAACCAATGTGATTTTGTCATGACCGATCTCAATATGCCAAAGATGAATGGGATAGATATGTTAAGAGAGATACGAAAAACAGATATAGACATCCCTGTTTTAATCCTTTCTGCACATAATGAAGTTGAATATTTTATAAATATTATAAAACTAGGTATAGATGGTTATATCATGAAACCTTTAGTGCCAACACAAATTATTTTTGAACTTAAAAAAATTACAGAAAAATTATTTTTTAGAAAACAAACTGAACAATATAATACAAATTTAGAACTTGAAGTAAAAGAGCGTACAAAAGATTTAGAAAAAAAACTTTACTATGATAGTGTTACAAATGCACGAAGTCGTTTTTCATTTTTTAAAGAGATTAAAAATATATCAACACCAATTATATTACTTATTGATATTGATAAATTCAATGATATTAATGAAATTTATGGTACTGATATAGGTACATTAGTATTAAAGAAATTTGCTGATTTTTTACTAGAATTTTCTATAAATCGTCGCTATATGGTCTATCGACTATCTGGAGATGAGTTTGTTTTACTTGATAATATAGATTATATTGATACAGAAAAATATGAAGATGATTTAGAAAAACTATTTGAAGAATTTTCTGATTTTAAAGTTGAAACTGAAGATGAAACTATCACATTCGATATTTCTATAGGTATCTCAACTTCACAAAGTAATGCTTTTGAATGTGCTAAAATTGCTTTAGATTATGCAAAAACACATAAAAAAACTCATGTAATGTATTCCAATGCTATAGATAAAAGACAAGAGATGCAAGTAGCCTTAGAGTGCAAAAAAAATATTAAAAATGCTATCTCACAAAATTCTATTGTTGCAGTGTATCAACCTATTGTTGATAAAAAAGGTCAAATTTTAAAACATGAAGTATTGATGCGTCTTAAAGATTCAAATTCAGATAAATTAATTTCACCTTTTTTCTTTTTGGATATTGCAGTAAAAACTAGATTATATAAAGAACTCTCTTTTATTATTATATTTGAAGCCTTAAATCTTTTGAAAAACTCTGAACACACTTTAGGTATAAATTTCACTTATGATGATATTGTTAATAATACACTTATTGATGAGATTGAAGATTTTTTCAATGCTTCACCTGAAATTGCACATCGAGCTGTATTTGAAATTACAGAGAGTCAAGATATAGAAGAGTATGATATAGTGAAAACTTTTATAAAACGCTTTCGTCGCTATGGTGTAAAGATTGCTATTGATGATTTCGGAAGTGGATTTTCAAATTTTGAATATATTTTAGAAATAGAACCTGACTTCTTAAAAATAGATGGTTCACTAATTAAAGATATTGATAGTGACCATAAAGCTCATATATTAGTTGGTTCAATTGTAGAATTTTCCCATAAACTGGGTATTAAAGTAATTGCGGAATATGTTCATAATGAAACTGTCTTTAACATCTTAAAAGAATTAAATGTTGATGAATACCAAGGCTATTATTTTTCAAAACCAAAACTACTCTCATAAGGGGTTAAAAATGAATTCTAAAGTAGCTATATTTATAAAAAAATTAACAGATGTACCGTTCAAATATAAAGTGATAATAGAATTATTAATCTTTGGAATAATATTAGTCCTGACTATTAGTTTTTCTATACTTCACATTAGTAAAAATGACACCATTGCAGATTCACTAAACAGAATGGATGCTAAATTTAAAGAGAGGGAAAAAGCATTAAAAATTACTTTAGATTCTGATATATACTTTTTAAATTCACTAGTAAACACTAAATTATTTCAAAATTCTTTGTTAAATTACAATGATGATAAAGTAAAAGAGATATTTAAAAATAGGTTAAACTCTAAAAAAATTTATTGCGTATGCGTTTAGTAGATTTAAAAGGTAATGAGTTGATAAAAGCTGTAAAAGTTGGTTTAAATGATGTTCAATTTACAGATTAAAAGTATTTGCAAAATAAAGCTCACAGATATTACTTTCAAGAGAGTATAAAATTAAAAAAAGCTGAAACCTATATTAAGTAAAATGGATTTAAAAAAAGAGTTTGGAAAAATAGAAAAACCATATAAACCTATTGTTAGAATTATTACACCTATTTATCAAAATGGTACAAAAAAATATCTACTGATTTTAAGTGTAAGTATTGAAGACTTATTGACTCAATTATCAAAAACTATACTATATAATATTTATCTTATAGACAAAGATGGGGAGTTTATATTACACAAACCAAATGCTACTGACCCCCATGATAGTAGTTTTAGTAAATACTTAAATCTCAATAATACAATTAAAGATCACTTTCCAAATGATTATAAAAATATTTTACAAAATAATGAATATAGGGGAAAGACATTTTATTCTAAAGAGATATATTTAAAAAGTAGTGACAATATTAAAATGGTTCTAGAACTAAAACAAAATGTTTTAGATGCTAAAGTAAAAACATTACAAGAGATTATTTTTACTGCACTTGTTATAGCTTTAGTCTTACTCATTCCATTTAGCTTTTTTCTTGCTTACAGGTTTGAAGTTATACGATTGAGATTAGAAAGAGAGCTTAAACAATTCAATGAGCAATTGAAAAAAGAAGTTAAAAAAGAAGTTAAAAAAGAGGTTGAAAAAAATAGAGAAAAAGAGAAAAAGATGTTAATCCAATCTCGTATGGCACAAATGGGAGAGATGATTAGTATGATTGCCCACCAATGGAGACAACCTCTAAGCTCTATATCTTCTGCAGCAACAACCATGACAATAAAAATAGATTTAGAAGATTTTGATTTTGACACGAAAGAAGGGCAAGAGATATACAATAAATATATGTATAAAAAAATAAGACAAATACTTCACTATGTTCAAAATCTAACATCAACTATAGATGATTTTAGAAACTTCTATAAACCAAATAAAGAGTTGAAAACATTATTTTTAAAAGATCCAATGGAAAAATCATTATATATCATAAAAAACTCTCTTGAATCAAATAATATAAATGTTGTTAAAAACTATAATGCTACAAAATCAATTGAACTATATGATACTGAAATAATGCAGGTATTTTTAAATATATTAAAAAATGCACAAGATAACTTTAAAGATAGAGAAATCCGAAATAAACAGATTCAAATAGAAACAGTAGATGTAGTAGATGGTGTAAAGATTTTAATATGTGATAATGGTGGAGGTATAAAAGATGATATTATAGATAAAATATTTAATCCTTACTTTTCTACTAAAGATGAAAAAAATGGTACAGGACTTGGTCTATATATGTCAAAAATAATTATACATGAGCATCACAAAGGGGAACTAAATGCAAGAAATACAAGTGATGGTATCTGTTTTGAAATAATCTTAAATTTAACTATTAAGCAATTTAAAGATTAATTTGTTTCTTATTTGTTAGTTGCTGTAGATAGTTTGATATATTTATAAGTGAAAATGTCACTAAAAAAATCATAAGTCCTGGGAAAAAGCTTACCCACCATGCTATCTCAACTACATCTTTTCCAGCACTTAAAATTGTCCCCCAGCTTATCTGTGGAGCTACTATGCCTAAACCTAAAAAGCTAAGTCCAGATTCTGCCAAAATTGCCCCACCTACTCCAAAAGTAAAACTTACAAAATATATGGGTGCTAGTATTGGTGCATAGTATTTAAAAAGTATTTTTGTTTTACTTACATTTGCTATATTTAAAATCTTTATATATGGTTGTGAAGTGATTTTAAAACTCTCAGAGCGGATAAGTCTGGCAGTTGTCATCCAACCTGTGATAGATATGATGATTATCAAAACCCACGCAGATGCATTCACATAACTCACAAGTGCTAAAAGTAAAAAGAAAGTTGGGAAGGTTAAAAATAAATCAACCATAATAACGAAACCTTTATCTATACCACCTCTAAAATATCCAGCTATTGAACCTAAAATCAAACCTATAAAAGATGCTATAAATGCACTACCAACACCGATAAATAAAGAGATTTGTCCACCCTCCATAAGTCTAGCTAATATATCTCGACCTAATCTATCTGTACCTAAAAAATGTTCATTCGATGGGGGAAATAATATAGCATCAGCATTTAAAGAGTATGCATCCACGCTGTAAATAAAAGAACCAAAATAGGAGAAGAAAAAAACTATAACTAAGATAGTTATACTTAAGATTGGTAAATTTTTCATACCACTTTTACTTAGCTTTTGATGCCAAGAAGAGTATTCATCATTTGGTCAATTGTAGTTATAACTTTAGCAGCAGCACCATAAGCTGTTTGATATTTGATTAAGTTTGTCATCTCTTCATCTATATTAACTTTTGAAGTTGAGAAGTACTCCATCTCTATAGCATTAAATTGAGCACCTATTGTTTCATTTCTAATTATAGCTGCATTAGTATGTGTACCAACTCCAGTAGCTACAATATCAAACATACCATAAGTGGTTGCATTATAACTAGTGTCTCCAACATCAAAATCATATTTTTCAAATTGTTGTTGAACCATATTTAAAGCTATTGAATTATCTCCAGATACAGGGGTAGCACCTGCTGATATTTTAGCTGGGTCATCTTCTAGTGTAGAATTTAATCTAATATCTTTAGCATTTGTACCATCAAAAAATCTACCAAAACCTAATGCACCTGCAAAGTTTGTCCCTGAATCAAATGAACCATCTGTAAGATTATCTTCTATAGCAAAAGTAAACCCTTGAGCCTCTGCTTGTGAATCTAAAGAAAACATTGCACTTGTATCATCTCCAAAGAAGTTGAAATTTATATAATCATCTACATCATTATTTGCATTTCCATCATCATTATCATCACCTTGAGCTTCAATCTGATCTTTGATAGAGTTGCCACTGCTTGAAACACTCATCGTTGTAGCGTTATTTATATCTATATCTCTTGTTGCTACTTTATTACCATCTATGTCATAAACTACAACACTAAAAGAACCAGTTTTTACATTATAATTTGAATTTATTATGGGGGTATCAGTATCCATATCTAATACATTTGATTCACTTTTTGTATTTGCAGATGATGCATATAGATTATTTGTAGCTTCAATAAGTCCATTGGCAAATGAATCTAATTCTGATACTACATTTTGAAGGATACCATCTTTTGGAACACCACTTGTAGTATCTAAGGAATGACCTCTTAACTCTAGCATTGCACCAACTCGTCCACCTGTTATCTCTTCAGACATTGGTATAAGAACGCCATCTTGTCTCTCATAAGAGATTTCATAGAAGCCGTTTGGATTATCATCTTTTTCTATGTGCATAGGATGATATGTCCCACCATCAACGATATTAAAACCATTAACTTCAATCGTATAACTTCCAGTTCTTAAGTTGGAATTACTATCTATTTGAATATTTGATGCTAACTGATCAGTTGTTCTTGTAGCACCTATCAATCTTGATAAATCTTTTTCAATTACATTTCTTTTATCTCTTAAATCATTTGCATTATATATATCACCAGCTTCTACTGCATCTATAGATTTGTTTAGTAATGCTAACTCTTTAGCAAGAGAATTAACCTCTTCAATATTAACAGCCATTTGATCATTTACTTGTGTTTGTAAATCTACCACTTGACTTTGTGTATGTTGGATATGCTCAGATAAACTCTCTGATTGTTTCGCAAGAGCTGTTTTTATAGAGGTATTATCTGGATTATCTGCAAGTGTTTGCCACATATTGTAAAATTCACTTAGATCAGTTTTTATACCAACTTGGTCTATCTCTGGAAAAAATGTGGAAAGAGTTTCTAGTGTTTGTTTCTCAAAATCACTATACTCTTTATCAGATGAAATATCTGAATATCTATCAAAAACAAAATTATCAAAAACTCTTTTTATCTCTTGAACTTCAACACCATTACCAACTTGCCCTGGTTCTATGGACATAGGGGTAGAAGCAACTGAAACAACTCTTTGTCTTGTATATCCTTCAGTCTCTGCATTAGAAATATTATGCCCAGTGGTACTGATACCTATCTGAGAATTATTTAATCCAGAGTATCCAGTATATAGTGAATTAAATATTGAAGCCATCTTACACTCTCACTTCCAAAACAGATGGATTTGTAGAAGCTTTTTTCTGATAACCATCCATTTCTGTTGGAACTAATCTTTCTAAAAAAGTATTGTATAAATTACTAACAGTTAAAACAAGTCTTGCATATTTTTTATTTATTTCTCTTAAATTATTAAGTTCAATTTTTAGTTGATCCAAAGCTTCATGTTGCTGTGTATTTAGTAGTTGTGGTAAATCAGCATCTGGATTAGAAGTCATTAAATTTGAAATCGCAGAATCAATCATAGCTTTTTTTTGCTCAAAGCTTTTTAACTTCTCTTCTTTGATAGAAAGCCTATCAAATTGTGGATTATTATTTGCCTCTTTTATATCGGATATATCAGACCTCGTAATTTCTACTAATTCTCTTAAATCTGACAATGCACCTTTTAAATGATGACTTAACATAATAATTCCTTATATTTAATCTATATCTATCACAATAACTCTTGGGCTATCCTTTTGGACAACGCCTCTAAATCAACTTTATACTCACCAGAGTTGATAGCCTCTTTAAGCTGTTCAACTTTGCTAGTATCTCCCTGTTTTGTGATGCTTGCGTTCGCTTTACTTTTAACATCTTTTGAATCACCAAAATTGTTAGAATAAGCATTCTGCACCATAACATTATTTGTTCGAGTAATCATAACTTTTCCTTTAATGACTACATCGACAAATCAATAAAAATATTTAATCTAATCTCTTGATAGATAATCGTAAAGCATCTGAGAAAATCCAAATCCACCAGCACTAGATTTTGCCAGTTCATCTCTATACATTGATCTGTATATTTTTTCACCTGGATCATTTTGCTCTGTAAAAAGATTTTTTTCATTTTTTGCTGCATTATCCATAAGCATTTTAAGGATTACAGACTCAAAAGAATCTGTTTGTTTTCTTAGTTCTGCATTTTCAGCTTTTTCATCTATTTTAGGGATGATATTTTGCTGTGCTATAGCTTGTGTACTGATAGAATCCATGTAGCTCATTATATTACCTTTAGTTCTGCTGATATGCTACCAGCACTTTTTATAGCTTCTAGTATAGATATGACATCTTTAGGAGTAGCACCTAGTTTTTGTAAAGAACGAACTAAGTTTGCAACTGTAGTTGTTCCCTTTTTTGTATAGACTTCATTCTCATTTAAACCAATAATCAAATCTTTATCTACAACTACCGCACCATCAGGTTGGCTAGGTGTATCTTCCTCTTTGATTTTAATCGTTATCTCACCATGAGTTATGATGATTGGCTTAATCTCTATACCTACACCAGCAATAATAGTTCCAGTTCTTTCATTTATAATTATCTTATTTGAAACTTGATAATCCATATCTATCTCTTGAACTTGTGCTAAAAATTCTATCATTGAGTTGTTTTCTGGACATTTTAAGCGTACTGTTTTTGGGTCTAGTGCTACAGCTACTTGTGTATTATAAAATTTATTTACCGCTTTTTGAACAGCTACAGAGTTTTTAAAACTAGCATCTGTTAAAGATAGCGTAGCAAATTTTTTACTGTAAAGGTCGATGTTAATCTCTCTCTCAACTAAACCACCATCATAAACCATCCCAGCAGTTGGATGAGATACAGTGTTTGCACCCTTTACATTTCGACCACCTATAGTTACAGAACCTTGAGCTAAAGCGTATATCTTACCATCAACCCCTTTTAAAGGAGTCATCAAAAGAGTACCACCCTCTAATGATTTAGCATCACCTATAGAAGAAACTACTATATCAAACTTATCCCCTTGACGAGCAAATGATTTAAGTTTGGCAGTTACAACAACAGCAGCAACATTTTTTGACTTTATATCTATGGGTTTCATATCTATATTCATAGACTTAAGCATATTTGAGATTGATTGAAGTGTAAACTTAGATGTAGTACCATCACCAGTTTTTTTAAGACCAACTACAAGAGAGTAACCAATAATCTGATTATCCCGAACACCAACAACACTAGATATATCATTGATTTTTGTAGCATAAACTGTAGTTATTATAAATAAAAATAGTATTATTCTTTTCATTGTAAACCCCTAATTATATATAGGTGTAGCAATCTTTATTCCAATAAATAAAATTAATGTTACAATTATAATTCAAAGCAATCCATATCTTACAGGAGAGATTAAAATGAAAATGATTTTTTTATCTATATTTGTGTTCCTATTTTTAAATACAGGGTGTGCTAAAATAGAACTACCTAAAAATCAAATTATTGCAGTTGGGAAACCTTTTTATAAACCAGATATAAAACAATATCCACAAAACGACATCCCTTATGTATCTCTGCTAAAAGGTAAACTATCTTTTCCAAAAGCTGGTGAAAAAAATCTTTATGGAGTGAAGATTACAAAAGAGTTAGAAGATGCTTATTTCTATTTTGTAAGTGGAGATGTACAAGAAGCACTCAAAGCTTTAAACAAAGCAAAAGTAAATTCTAAAGATTCTAAAACAACATGGTTTATAAGTTTTTTAAAAGTGAAAATATTTTTATTGATGGGTGCAGGAGATGATGCCATAGAGGAATTAGTTCAAACAGAAAAACTTGAAAAAGAAACATTTAACAGTAATCTAAATACCATATCATTAAGAGGGGAAGTAAAGATTTGGCTTGAAGATTATGATGGTGCAAAGAAAGATTTTTTTGATGTATTAAGTATGATAGGTGATTGGGAATTTCCTACAAACTACTCTTTACCTCCACCAAACATGGATAATTTAGCATCTACTACAACTGCACAGCTTAGAGCATTTACAGGACTATCAGCTGTATATACTATGATAGAAGATTATAAAGAGGCACTTTTTTATGCTAGTGAAGCAGAAAAAAGATTTAATGCGGTTCATTATGTAACAGGTCATATAATTTATAAAAATTTCATTCAAACACATCTTGATAGCTTCTATGGAAGAGCCTCAAATCTTATGTTTTTAGCAACTGCTCAACTTGCGGTTAATGGTGATAATAAAGAGAGTGAAAAGAACTATGAAAAAGCACAAAAACTTTTTGATAAAATAAACTATGCTAAGGGGTATGCAACTATTTTAGCACTTAAAGCAAATGTTTATTATCTAAAAGGCAACTATGCTAAAGCTCAAGAAATCATGGATTTAGCTATCAAATACTCTGCGAAAAAAGGGTTTTATGATTTTCTTTGGCGAATAGAAACCATAAGAGGGAAAACTTTATTCGATACTGGGGATTATAAAAATTCAGAAGATGCATATAGAAAAGCACAAGCTACTATCAACCTAATAAGTGGCTCACTTACTAGCGATAGTTCAAAAAGAAGCTTTGGGGTTGGCAAAGATGATATTTCATATCGCTTAATTCAATTCGACATACTAAATAGGGACTATAATCAACTTTTTAAAGATATGGAAATAAGTCGCTCCAGAGCTTTTGTAGATATGTTAAGTGGAAGGATTATAGCTAATAATAAAAATAGCTTACTAAAAGAGATTAGAGAGATAGATAAAAAAATCATAAAAAAGAGATTGATTCTTAGTTCTATTGGGATTAAAGATAACAACACTACAGATAAGTTAAATGACTTACTCTATGATAAAGTGATGCTAATAAAAAGATTAGAAAAAGAAAATCCTTCCCTTTCCACTACCGTTTCTATTTGGGCAGGTGATTTAAAACATACTCAAAGTAACTTAAAAGATTCAGAAGCTATTCTCTATTTTTTACCATCTAAAAAACAAGATAAGATTAAATATCTATATATTTCAAAAAATAAAACTTTGCTAAAAGAGTTAAATATTACATCTAATAATCTTCAAAATCAGCTTGATTTACTTTCAAAGTTTTTAGGAATTGATACTTTACTTTCAAGTAGAGGTCTTAATGTTAAAAAAAATAACACTATCTCAAAAAATAATGATATAAAAACTCTTGAAGATTTAATAGTATTATTTGAAAATGAGTTTAATATTAACTCGTTAAATATACATAAAAAAGTTTATATTATCCCAAATGGAGTTACAAATTTTATACCTTGGGGGATGATTGCAGGTGATTTTTCCCCTATGGTTTTACCAACAGCAAGTTGGATAAATATGAAAAATGATATTGTTAAATCAACTCATCCTATCACCATTGTAGGAAATCCGAATTTTGGCGGAAAACTACCACAACTTAGTGGAGCGGAAGATGAAGCTAAATACTTAGGAGATTTTTATAAGCATAAACCTTTGATAGGAGATTTTGCAACAGAATCAAATATAAGAGATGATTTAGCTAGTGGTGCAAAAATACTTCACTTAGCAACACATGGAATTTTTTATCAAGATAAACCTTTAGAGTCTGCTATCTTTTTAACAAAAAATTCAAAAGCGGTAGCATTAACTGCAAAAGAGATATATGCAAATCCTTTAAAAGCAAATATTGTTATACTCTCAGCTTGTGAAACTGGACTTGGAAAATCAAGTAGTGGAAATGATTTATTAGGACTTACTAGAAGTTTCTTTTTGGGTGGTTCAAAAGCAGTTTTAAGTTCACTTTGGAGTATAGATGATGATGGCACAACAGAGTTTATGAAAGAGTTTCATAAATACGCAAAAGATGGAAAATATTCGCAAGGCTATTTAAAAGCAAGAGATGCACTTAAAAACAAAGGTTATTCCCCAGCAATTTACGGTGCATTTATACTAAATGGAATGGATGGTTATTAGATGAAAAAGTTACTATTATTGGCTATTTTGATTATAAGTTTACAAGCGTCAAATTTGTTAAATTTACAACAAAATATACTAAAAAACATAGAAGAAACAGAAGTTTTACATGGCAAAACAATTGCTATTTATAATATAGATGTAGTAGGTAGTGATAATAAAAAACTAAAATATATCTCTACACAAAGCATTATGAATACACTTATAAAATCTAAACTTGTAAAAGTGGTAGAAAGAAACACACTTAAAGCTTATATTGAAAACTAGAACCACTTTAAAGCCGATGGGCTACTTGTTAGTTCCTCTGATTTGTTAGGTTTGCCACTTCTTGTATGCTCAATCCTGTTTTTAAAGCTATAGTTTTTTTATCTAAAACATCAAGTAAATTTTTAGCTATTTCAATTGAATTCTTTTTAGCACCCATTTTTTCACCAATAACATAAGTACTCTCATAGATACTAGCTTCATGATGTCTATCTTCTTTGTATTTATTATATTGAAGTTGTTCTTTTTCATCCATTTTTAGGTAGTCTAATTCTTCTTTTGCTTTTAGTAAACCTTTGGCTTTTGGGTTATCTGGTATCTCTTCATTTTTTAAGAAATTTATCCATTCATCTAATGTATCTTTTGAATTGTCATTAAAATTTCTAACTTTAATTAGATAATATTCTGGATATATTTTTTCTACTTTATCAGTTTTATATAACTCTTTTTGTTTTTCATTTAGTTTTAGTTGAGTGTTGTTATGGAGTCCTATAAAGTTTGTTGTACCTTTATAGATATAATCATCTCCATCACCAAAATCAAAATATAAAATAGATATTGATATTACTTTACTAACTTTTGAAAAAGCTTGACCCTCTTTCATATGTTCTGCGATTGCTTTACTTGAAGCATATAAAATTCTCTGAAGATAATCTAATTCACTACTATATTGAATTTCAATTAAAATTATCTCTTCTTTTTGATTTTTTACTTTTATATCAAGGCGATTAAATTTATCATCTTTTTGTTCTTGATTGGATTCTGATTCTAATATCTCTAAGATAGTTATATCTTCAAAAAGTAGTTCACTTAAAAAACCTTCTAA
>JAYEHQ010000049.1:12501-13916 GCA_034659595.1 Campylobacterota bacterium | reverse complement strand
GTTGGAGTTGTGCTTCTGAAGTGTGTGGTATAATTATGTTGTGGATTATTATGTAGGAGAACAGTATGTTTGTAAACAGAATAGAAGAGCTTGAGGCTTTGAATGAAGAGTATGGTAAAGAAAGTGCTTCATTTAGTGTTATGTATGGAAGGAGAAGGGTTGGTAAAACTGCTCTTATTTCGGAGTTTATAAAAGATAAACCTCATATTTATTTGTATATAACACTTAGCGAACTAAACTCTCAACTTGAAGCTTTTACAAATGAGATAAAAAAACATGTTGAGAGTAGTTTAAAAGAGCATATTAGATTTAGTAGTTTTGAAGATGCTATTGATTTTCTCTCAACACTTAAACTTGAAAAAAAACTTGTATTTGTTATAGATGAATATCAATACTTAGTACAAAAAGAGAGTGGATTTTCCTCTATTGTTCAAAAACTTTGGGATACTAAATTGCAAAACTCTAATATCTATCTAATTCTTTGTGGTTCTATCTTGTCTATGATGCATTCTGAAGTATTGAGCTATAATGCTCCACTTTATGGTAGAAGAACTTCACAATTTCATATAAAACCCATAAAATTTAAACATATTAAAGAGTTTATACCTACATTATCGAAACTAGATCAGATGTTAGTATATAGTTCATTTGGAACTATTCCAAAATATCTAAATGAGTATGATAAGAACCTCTCTTTTATGAAAAATATAGAGAGAAAAATACTCAATAAAAATAGTTATCTGTATAGTGAAGGTGATTTTTTATTGAAAGATGAAATTGGTAGCACCATAACCTACTTTAGTGTCTTAAAGTCTTTATCAAAAGGGGATAGAAAGATAGGTGCTATCGCTTCATCTTTAGGTATTAACTCATCATATTTGAGTAAATATATGCTAAAGTTGATAGAGTTAGAGATAATCATAAAAGAGATACCTATCACTGAAAAAAACCCACTTAAAAGTAAATTTGGTCAATATAAAATTAAAGATAAATTTTTAAACTTTTGGTTTTACTATGTTTATAAAAACTACAACTACCTAGAGATACAACAGACAAAAAGTGTCTTAGATGAGATAGAATTAAATTTTAATGACAGATTTGTATCGTATGCTTTTGAAGATTATGTTCAAGAAGATATTTTACAAAATCCTAAAAAATACTTAGACTTTATACCGACTAAAGTTGGAAGATGGTGGAGCAATAAAGAGGAGATAGATATTGTTGCATTTGATGATAATAATATCACATTTATAGAGTGTAAATGGCAAAATAGAGTAGATAAACAGAGTGTTAAATATAAACTGATACAAAAAGCTAAGGATTTAGTTGGTGGTAGAAAAGCTGGTTATTTAGTTGTTACTAAAGAGGGGTATTTGGGGTGATTTTGTTGGGTGGGACTGAAGTCCCACTACCGA
>JAYEHQ010000049.1:0-12401 GCA_034659595.1 Campylobacterota bacterium | reverse complement strand
TTGGGTGGGACTGAAGTCCCACTACCGAGAAGTGGGTTGGAGTTGTGCTGCCGAGAGGTGGGTTGAAGTCTTACTTCCGAAGTTTGGTTGAAGTTTTGTAGTATATTTGCCCTAGAGATATACTTCCATCGTTTATGGGGGTTTGTTTTTGGTAGTGGTGTTTTATATTTTCTTTTTTGCATCTATCTATCACTAATTCTAGTAATGTTTTATTTTGAAAAACACCACCGCTCAAAATTACTTCCTTATTTTCTTTTTTTGATATGTTTATGATTATCTCTACGATACTATTTATAAACTTTGAAACTATGTTTTTATGGAAAAAGTCAAATTTTATATCTATAACTCCATCAATTATCTCATAACTAAAACTCTCTTTTATGTCAGCATCATAAGCCATTTCACAAGTCAACCCAGCTTCACCCTCATAACTTTGGATTTGAAGTATATTTGCTAAACTAGCCACTCCATCAAACAAACGACCAACTGAACTACTAAGAGGTGCGTTTATATTTTTTAGGTAACTTTGGTATAAAAGTTTTATTTGTGCATCTGTAAACTCTTTTATAAGTGCTAAGTTTAACTCTAAAACTTCATCTAAAGAGTAGTTATCAAACAACATACTAAGTGCTATCCGTTTAGGTTCTTTTATAGCTATCTCACCACCTAAAAGTTTAGTAGGTTTAAAATGGTATTTTCTTACATCTCCTACAAAAACTTCGCCACCCCATAAGTTGCCATCATCACCAAACCCAGTGCCATCAAAACTAAAACCGACATAATCACCACTCAAGCCAAACTCAGCTTTACAAGCATAGATATGAGCTAGATGATGTGGAACTTCTATACATTTTACACCTTGTTTTTTAGCCCATTTTGTGGTTTCATAATTTGGATGTTTATCATGGAGTATCAAGTCAGGTTCAAAATCATAAAACTTTTTGAAAGTCTCAACAGTTCGTTCAAAAAATTCAAAAGATTTCAATGAATCTAAATCGCCTATATATGGGGATAGTATGATATTATCTTCAAATGCTAAGGAGATGCTATTTTTTTGGTTAGCTCCAACTGCTAAAATTTTCTTATCTATTTTAAATGGTAGTTTTATTACTTTAGGGGTATATCCACGAGCTTGGCGTAAAGTTTGTACATCTTTAGCTATAACTTGCACTACACTATCATCAATGGCATTTACTATATCTCTGTTAAAATCAAGTATAAAATCTACAAATGGAAGTTTCTCTTTTATCATCTCTTTTGTAGTTATTATAGGTTGACTTGCTAAGTTTGCACTTGTAGCCACTATGGGCATATCTAAATAATCAAACACAAGATGATGCAAAGGTGTGTAAGGAAGTAGGCATCCTAGCCTATCAATTTTTGGTGCTATAAATTCAGAGATATTGCCACTTGAAATTTTATCTAGTATAACTATGGGTCGCTCTTTTGAAGTTAAAAGCTCTATCTCTTTTTGATTGAGAGATGCTATCTCTTTAACTTGTTCTAAATCTTTACACATAATTGCAAATGGTTTAGTTAGACGATTTTTGAATTTTCTTAGTTTTTTTATAACTGCATCATCTGTAGCGTCACATACTATATGAAATCCACCAATCCCTTTTATAGCTATGATTTTTGAATTTTTAATTAAATTTACTGTTTTTTTTATCGTGTCGCTTAGTTTTGCTCCACAACTATTGCATGAGATGGGTTGAGCATGGTATCTTCTGTTTTGTGGATTTTCATAATCCTCTTTGCATTTAAGACAAAGTTCAAATTTTGCCATTGAGCTATTTTTTCTATCGTAAGGTAAAGATTTTATGATGCTATATCTCGGTCCACAATTTGTACAGTTTGTTGCAAAATAACCTTTAAATCTACCTAGTTTTATATCGTCCAAACAATCTTGACAAGTGGCTATATCTGGGGATATTAGTGCTGTTTTATTTATTTTTGGATTATTATCACTTTGAATGATTTTAAATGTTTTTTCATCTAGGTTTAATTCTAAATTTTTTGATTTGATTTTATCAATAGTAGCTAAAACAGGTAGTTGGGAATATAATTTTTTTTCAAATTCTAAAATAGATTTTAGAGTTCCTTGGAGTTCTATCTCTACACCTTTTGATGAATTTTTTACAAATCCATTAAGTTGTAAAAAAGATGCTAGTTTATATATAAATGGACGAAATCCTACCCCTTGAACTGTACCTGTTATGGAGTAGGTTTTTCTGATTAGTTTTTTTTTAGATTTGATATTTTACTCTGATTTGTGATTGTTAAGATGGGACTGAAGTCCCATTTCCGAAGTGTATGGTTAAGATATTAAAATATGAGGAACGATTAGTGGGTATTTTTTCATCTTTCTGTAGATGTGTTTTCTAACAACTTGACGAAGGTCATTCTCTAACGCTCTAGTATTTTCGATAAGTCCCTCTTTTATATGTAAAAGATAGTGTTCTACTACATCTTCCATCTCTTTAGCAAATGCTTTATCTCTCTTATTTGGAACTATACCAAATGTTGTAACTCTTGGTTTTGCAAGCATTTTAGAGTGTTTAGAATCAACTTCTACTACCATCATTACAACACCATCAGATGCAAGTTTTTGACGGTCAAGAACTATATCATCCTCTATTTGATGATTGTTTTGGTTATCTATGTAAGTTTTACCAGTTTTTACAGTTTTTACTTTTCTCATGAACTTAGGTGCTACTTCTATCTGCTCGCCATCAGTCATAATAAGTATGTTTCTCTCAGGGATTCCACACATCATACCTGTCTCTTTATGCTTCATAACATGGTTATACTCACCATGAACAGGTAGGAAAAACTTAGGATTACAAAGGCGAAGCATAAGTTTTTGCTCCTCTATAGAAGCGTGACCAGATACATGTATATCTTTGTCCATACAAACTTTTGCACCAGCTCTTTGAAGATGGTTCATCATTCCAGAGATTGTACCCTCATTACCAGGGATTGCACGAGAAGAAAGAACTATTAAGTCTGTTGGTTTGATTTTAATATGTCTATGTTCACCTATACTCATTCTAAATAGTGCAGAATTTGGTTCACCTTGTGAACCTGTTGTAACTATAAGTACATCTTTGTCATTCATTCGTGATACTTCATCAGCATCTATAAATATATTTTTAGGAAATCTTATATAGTCATAAGCCATTGCTATCTCTATATTTCGCTCCATAGAACGACCAATAACACAAATTTTACGACCATATTTTATACCATACTGTATGGCTTGATAAACACGATGGATATTTGAGCTAAATGTTGAAAGAAGTATTCGTCCCTCAGCTTTTGAAAAAACTCTATCTAATGCTGGAGCAACGCTAAGTTCTGATGCTGTAGCTATAGGATTGTGTGAATTTGTAGAATCACTTAAAAGACAAAGAACACCTTTCTCTCCATAGTGAGCTAGTCTATGTATATCTGCAGTATAACCATCAACTGGAGTGTGGTCTATCTTAAAATCACCCGTATGTATAATAGTACCAGCATCTGTAGTGATAGCTAAAGATGATGAATCTAAAATAGAGTGAGTCATGTGCATCCACTCAATTTCAAAATCGTTACCTATTTTATATATTTTTCTTTTTTCAACAGGATTAAAATATTTTCTATGCTCTTTAATATGGTGTTCATCAAATTTGTTACCAATCATTGCAAGTGGTAATGGTGTAGCAAATATAGGAAACTGCATCTCTTTATAAAGGTATGGCATAGCCCCGATATGATCCTCATGGGCGTGAGTTATAACAACACCAACTATCTTTTTTCTAATCTCACGAAGATATGTAAAATCAGGCACAAGTATATCAACACCATGCATATCTTCATCAGGGAAACTCATACCAACATCTACAAGAATTGCTTCATTTTGAGTTTCAAAAACAGCTATATTTCCACCTATTTCACCAAGTCCACCTAGTGGAGTTACACGGATTTTTGCTCTTGAATTTAAGTCTAGTTTATAGTGAGGGTTAAGTCTTTGTTTATGAATCTCTTGATTTTTAGAAACAAACTCTTTTAAAGTTTCATCAACTGGAGTGGGTTGCTTTCTGTAACGGTTTTTATTACGATTGCCACCACCCTTAGGTTTATTTTGATTGTTTTTATTTTGGTTAGGATTTGGTTTTTGGTTAGGGTTTGGTTTTTGGTTAGGGTTAGTTGTTTTATTTTCTTGTTTTTCTTCAGCCATTTGAATTCCTTTAGACTTTCTTTTTTTAAATTAATTTTTTATAAATTTGGTGATAGTCTGAAGTGCTTACTTGATGAGGGCGAATCGTTAATATAAAATCTAATTCTTCAAAAATTGGTATAAGTTGTTTTTTGTCATAAACTACGCAAAGATTTTTCATAAGAGTTTTTCTAGGTTGCTTAAATGCCACTCTAAGCAATCCCTCAAAAATCTCATCACTTCTATCTTTAGTTTTTTGTATCAAAAAAACAGCAGAATCAACTTTTGGCTGAGGATCAAATGCAGTTGGTGGAACTTTTACAACTACTTTAGCTGTAGCCACACTTTGCGTTATGATGCCTAAAGAACCAAAAACTTTTTCCCCTGAAGTAGCACAAAATTTTTCCGCCACTTCAAGTTGAGTCATTACAAGTACATTTTTACACATTGGATCTGCGAGTGCTTTTAAGATGATATTTGTCGCTATATAATATGGCAAATTTGCCACTAAATCATAAGGCTCATCTATAAGACTACTCTTCCAAGCTTCTAAAACATCTCCACAATTTATATGAAGTCGCTTGGTAGCAATCTCTTCTTTGAATGTTTGTTGTAATATTTTACATAAATCGGTATCAACCTCAAAAGCTTCTACACTTTTGACATCTACTAAAAATCTAGTTAAATCACCTAAGCCAGGTCCAATTTCTACGAGTTTATTTTCGTTATTGGGCATCGCTTGGATGATTTGGTGTAATACACTTTCATCTTTTAAGAAATTTTGACCAAATTGTTTCTTGGCTATTACACTATTTTTATTCATAAGTGGGAGTGTATAATAATTTTGCTTATAGTTACTTATGATTATGCAATAATTTGTTAATGGTGGGATTGAAATCCCACTACCGATGTTTTATTTAAACTATGATTCTTTTTATATATGGTTTTAGAGATGTTAAAATTTCATAACTTATAGTTTTAGCTTGTTTTGCTATGACTCTAGCATCATTAAAAATAAGTAGTTCCTCTTTATCGCTTAAAAATGAAGAATTATCCATAGATATTCTACCTATTTGTTCATTGCCATCTGGTGTTTTATAGTTGTTAGAACATATTCTTAAAAAGCCATCTCCATAACCAAAATCATAGTTAGATACTACTGCATCTGAGGGCATCTCATAAGTAGCACTATAACCAAGTCTATCACCTTTTTTTAGGTTTGTTGTAGAGTTTTTCAATGCATATAGTGAAAGAACAGGTTTTAAAATATTTTCATTGTTAACTTCAAAACTATCCATACAACCATAAGCAGATATACCTACTCTCACCATATCCTCATCAAAATCAGTTGTACGAAGTATAGATGCAGAGTTAGCAGAATGGAATTTTATATTTTTTAAATATTTAAACTCTTTTTTGATTTGTTTAAAATTATCGTTTTGCCAAAACCATTCACTTGTTAATTCATCAGCACTTCTATGATGTGTAAAAATAGCTTCCAAAATAAGTCCATTTTCTTCTATCTTTTTAATAGCATCTGTAAGTTGATTTTTTGATATTGCATTTCTATGCATCCCTGTATCTACTTTTAATTCTACTTTAGTATTTTTAGGGAATTTAGATATATTTTCAATGTTACTTATAGTGTATCTGATTTTATCGCTTGAAGTTGTTGGAATCTCACTTAAAACTAAAATATAATCAAAAAAATCTTCCACCATCTTAGCTTCAACTTCACATCTAACAACTGCTTTTTTAATCCCATACTCTTTAGCCATTGTAGCAATCTCAACTATCCCATGACCATAAGCATTGTCTTTTAAGACTATTGCTATTTTATTTTTATCTTTTGTTTTTGATTCAATAATGCTAAGGTTGTGAAAAAAGTTATTTTTATTTAAAGTTATATAAGCCATTTAGAAGTATATCAAATTATAAATAAGTTATAATTAGGTAAATCCCACTTCCGATAGTTTGGGGGACAAAAAAAGGCGATACAATGAAAAAAATATTAATATTAAGCATACTAATTATTTTAGGTTTAATGAGTAGTGGATGTGCTACTTGGGATGGTGTTAAAAAGGATAGTAGTGGTGCTTGGAACTCATCAAAAAAAGCAGTTCATGACGCAACTGAATAATATTGACTAAATGAAACGCTTAATCGCAGAATTTGAAAAGCAGTCTTACACACAAATAATATTTCCACATAAAAATAGTGATTGGATAGATTATTTAAAAGAGGCTGAACAAACTTTTGAAAATATAATCAATCAGATTATAAAATATCAAAAATGTTTAGTAATTTGTGCAGATATACAAGATGTAAAAAATAGATTTAAGAAAAATGAAAATCTATTTTTTATAGAGTATGAAACAGATGACACTTGGGCTAGAGATTGTTCAGCTTTATCTATTGAAGAAAATAATCACATACAATTATTAGATTTCAGATTTAATGGATGGGGTGGAAAATTTGAAGCATCTAAAGATGATGCTATGACAAGTTTTTTAAATCCAAATGCGATTAAATGTGATTTTATTTTAGAGGGTGGTGGAGTTGAAAGTAATGGGATAGACACCATACTTACCACTTCTAAATGTATGTTAAATAAAAATAGAAACTCAACTCTTAACGCACTTCAAATTACACAAAAGTTAAACTCATACTTCGGTACTACAAAGATTTTATATCTAAATCATGGTTATCTTGCAGGTGATGATACAGATTCACATATAGATACTTTAGCTAGATTTATAGATGCTGATACTATTATGTATGTAAAATGTACAGATGAAAATGATGAACATTTTAAAGAGTTAAAACTTATGGAAGATGAGTTGAAAACTTATGCATCAGAACATAACTTTAAACTAATCTCATTACCAATGACAGATGCTATTTATTTTGAAGATGAAAGATTACCAGCTACCTATGCAAACTTTTTATTTGTAAATGGAGCTGTTTTAGTACCTACTTACAATGTAGCCCAAGATGCTATAGCCATAGAGATATTTAAACAAATTTTTAAAGATAAAGATATAGTCCCCATAGACTGCTCAACTCTCATAAAACAACATGGTTCACTTCATTGTGTAACTATGAATTTTGCTTCACCTTTAACTCTTTAGTAGTATTGTTTTCATTTTCTTTATCTAACATAGCCATACCACTCATAATAAGATAAGTTGCAAGTCCAAATCCTAAAGCGATTAAAAACATCCGTTTTACTTTTTCTATTTTACTCATAGTCTAATAAAATCCTTTTTATAATTCACAACTTTTTTTAAGTAGTGTTTTGGTTCATCATACTTTAAATCACTACGCAAAGAACTATAAACCTCTGATGGCTTTTTAGAGTTTATAATCTCTTTTGCTCTAGTTCTGTTACTACTAAATGCTTTTAAAACATTTCCACTTCCCGTATTATATGCACATATAACGCAGTATTCTCTTGAGATTTCATTATAGATGCCTTTTAAGTACTTTGTGTCTAAGATGCTAAGATATGCAACTCCTAGTTCTATGTTATTTTGAGCATTAAAGAGGTATGATTTAGTTGGTTTCCAGCTTTTGCCTTTAGCATATTTATAAGCATCTATACCCGCTGATGATGGAACTATTTGCATTAGTCCATAAGCTCCAGCGTGACTAACTGCAAACTGATTAAAATTACTCTCTGTTTGTATAATTGCATAGATAAGATTTTTGCTTATGTCATATTTTTTAGCATATTTATCTACTATACTTTTATATTTTGATACCCTTATATCAGCATGGTCTTTTACCATAGGTATCTCTACAAAAGCAACTTTTTTATAACTGCCTCCACTTTTAATACTTTTAGTTTGATAAGATTTTTTTATAAGTATATCTGCATATCTACCTGCTCGCCAATTGTAACGAATATCTTTATTTTGATCATCTTTAACTTCACCTAGCAAATATGGTGTAGAACCTAGTTTTACCTTTTTGGCACTATAAAGATCAGCTCCTCTTGGGTCATCTGGTAAAAGTAAAGTTGTTACTATTGCATTTTTTAAACTTGCTTTTGTGTTGGTAGTATCTAGTGTTTCAACTCTTACTACCCCTGCATCAAAATCAACAAAAGCCCTACTTTTATAGTTTTGCATATATTTAACATACTCTTTTTTCTTAGGTAGTTCAACATTCTCTTCACCCCATTCACCTGATATGCCATTCATAAAATCAGTTAAGAATTTTAAATCTTTAGTTAGTTTATCGGGATTACTTGCATAGTATATAGATTTATTTTTTGCTAAAACACTAAAAGCTGTAGCTGGGTCTTTACTTGATACTGCCCTCATAACAGAACCAATATCACTAGATGCACATCCAGCTAAAAACAGTAATATAATTGATGTAAATATAAATTTTTTCATAGTATCTTAGTTTTAAAAATAAATTTAACACCATTATCTACATTTTTTGCACTTATAGTTCCATTATGCTTTTGTGCTATTTGAGAACTCATATATAAACCTATCCCTGTGCCTTTATCCTCATCTTTTGTGGTCATATTTGCTTTAAATATATCATCAATAATATTATCATCTATACTATTTTTTAAAAGGTCATCTTTAACAAGAGATAAAACATTATTTATCATATCTTTTATATAAAAATTTTCTTGATTTTTTGATGGTCTAAAAAAACTTCTAAATTCATTTAAAGTATTTGTCATACGAGATATTTGAATATTTATATTTTTATGATGTTTTTCTATATATTCTTCTGTAAGATCTTTGCCAAGTTCAGAACTAAATTTCAAATTAGTATTTAATGCACTTATAACATTTAAAGGTTGCTTCCATTGATGAGCTATTGCATCTATCATCTCTCCCATTGAAGCTAAACGAGATTGTTGAAAAAGTATCTTTTCGTTATCTTTTCTTTTTTGTATCTCCTCTTCAACTTTTATCTTTAAATTATTTTTATGCTTATCTAATTCTACATTTAACTCTAGTAATTTTTCTGCTTGTTGCGTTAGTTCTACTTGAGTAGTTATTAACTCACCTTGTGCCTCTTTTTGACTAGTTATATCTGTCATTAATGATATTAGTACATCTTTACCATCATCTAGTTTAGTATATTTAGTTCGGATTTTATACCATTTTTCATTAAATTCATGAAAATATTCACGCTCAAAAATATCACTAATATTTTTATTTTTCAATGGACACCAAGAACATAAAGATTCTCTATTATTGATAGCTTTCCAACATTTTTCTTCATCTACACTAGCTATCATATTCTCCATAGCTTCATTTGCATATATTACTTTATGATTTTCAATTTCTACTATATACATGGGAACATCTAGCATCTCTTTATAAATAAAATTTTTAAGTTGATTGCTTATCTGCATTAATTTTCCGTATTATAAATTTACTCACATTCTAATTAAACCTAACTTTCATCTGGTTTAATAATCAAATGCTTGTTTTAACATTTTTGTAACATTTTTTATATATGATTTTACAATTAAAAAATTAAGGGACAACAGTGAAAAAAATCATTCCATTATCATTATTAACTATAAGTATATTAAGTGCAAATGAGATTATCCTTGATAGTATTGGTGTTGAATCTACATATATAACTGAAGTAGCTCAAAATGCAAAAACTTCAGCAGATTTAGCTGATGCTATTAGTAAAAATATTCCAAGTGTTGATATGACTCGTAGAAGTGGTATATCAAACGATATATATATTCGTGGACAAAAACGAGACAATATCAGTGTTGCCGTTGATGGTACAAAAGTATGTGGAGCTTGTCCAAACAGAATGGATCCCCCTGTATCTCATGTATTAGCATCTCAAATAGAAGATATTGAGGTTATTGAAGGACCTTATGATGTTGAAAATTTTGGAACTTTAAGTGGTGGGGTTAAGATAAAAACAAAACAACCATCAGCTAAAGAGCAAGGTGAAGTGGAACTAGGTTTTGGTTCATGGGGTTATAAAAAAGTTGGTCTAACAGCTAGTGGTGGAACAGATAAAATAAAAATCATCATAAGTGGGTCGATGGAAGAGAGTGACCAATATGAAGATGGTAATGGTGATACGCTAACTGAGCAAGCTAAGAAAAATGCACCACTAGGTAATCAATATCAAACAAAATATGAAGATATGAAAGCTTATGAAAAAAAATCTTTAATGTTTAAGTCTTATGTAAATATTACAGATGAACAAGAACTTAGTCTAAGTTATACAGCAAATAGAAGTGATGATGTTTTATATGCAAATACTCCTATGGATGCTATACTTGATGATTCTGATATTTACTCTATAGCTTATGATATAGATAATCTTACTCCATCATATACAAATCTAAACTTACAATATTACTACTCTAAAGTTGACCACCCTATGAGTACAGAATATAGAAATACAGCACTTGTAGATGCAAATAATAAAACAAATCATATGAATACTACTATGGGAGGTTTTAAAGTTAAAAATAAATTCTTAATTGATGAATATGAACTTTTAGTTGGTTTTGATGGTAGTAAAAGAACTTGGGATGGTGACTACTATAACAATGTAACTGGTGCAAGACTAGGTGACAGTATAGATGGTTCACTTACTAAAAATATAGCAATTTTCTCAACTGTAGAGAAAACTTTTGATAATATAGATATTAAAATAGGTGCTAGATATGATAGTTCTGATATAACATCGAACTCAACAGATACAAAAGATTATAATGGACTTAATGCAAACATTTTAACTACACTAAATTTAGATACTCAACGAAAAATTTTCTTAGCTGTTGGTCAAGCTTATCGTTTACCAGATGGTCGTGAGCTTTATTTTAAATCAGGTCCTTTAATGGTAGGTTCACCCGATTTAGACCAAACTAAAAATCAACAAATTGATTTAGGTTATGAGATGAATTTAGATAACTTAGACTTTAAAATAAAAGGTTTTTACTCAAAACTTAGTGATTTTATCTACTATCAAGATATTGCAACTGCAAATAGATTTCAAAATATAGATGCAACTATATATGGTAGTGAAATTTCAACAACTTATTATATGGACGATGCTTTATCATTTGATGCAAGTATTTCATATAAACGAGGTGAAAAAGATGAGGCTTTAGCTGGACAAACAGATAAAGATTTAGCTGATATGGCACCATTAAGAGGTAATATTACTGCAAATTATGAGTATATGATGGATTCTGTAGCTACACTTAGTGCTGATTTTAGTGATACTTGGGATAAATTTGATGAAGATAATGGTGAACAAAAACTTGATAGCTGGGCTATTTTAAACTTTAAAGTAAAACACGCATATAACAAACAATTTGATTTTATAGTAGGTGTAAATAATATATTTGATAAAACTTATGCAGTGGGTAATACTTCAAAAGATTTAACACTTGTAGCTTCAGGGCTTACAAATGAAGTGATGCTTCTAAATGAACCAGGAAGATATTTATATACTAGCTTGATTTATAAATTTTAATCAGTTTTACATAATCGGAAGTGGGATTTCAATCCCACCTTTTCAAATTCAAATTCAGTAACATTTTTATCTTCACTACTAAAACAGATACCTACTATGTAAATCTCTTTTTTTTCATTTAGATATTTTTCATAATACTTTTTCTCTTTTATTTGTTTTAGTGCTTTTTCTTTTTTATCTACTTTAAATTCTATGATAACGATGCGGTTTGGTAGTTTTAGAGTTAAATCAATTCTACCTTTGTTTGTTACATCTTCTGAAATTGTTTGAAATCCTAAAGACATAAAATAAGTGAAAGCTACACTTGAATAATAACCTTCAGATTTTGAGATGTTATTATTTACATAGTTGTTGTAGGGGATAGATGCAAATAGTGATGTTATTGCTGTTTTTAGGTTTTGTATATCTAAAGTTATAGCATCATATAAATCATCTTGATGAAGAATTATCTCATTTGTTTGATTTGTGAGGTAGTTTAAAAAGAGTTCGTTAAGTGAAAACTGTATCTCTTTGTTTGGTACTTTTAGTTTATAAAATATCTTTTCTCTTTTAAATACTTTCTTATCAAAAGTCAGATACCCAGTTTGCCAAAGAAGAGCTACTAAATCTATATGTTCAACATCAAAAGAATTAAGTGTTTCTTCACTTACAACAATACTCTCTATTTGAGGAATATTATAAGTGCTTGTTTTTAGTTTTTCTATGA
>JAYEHQ010000048.1:0-2900 GCA_034659595.1 Campylobacterota bacterium | reverse complement strand
GGGTATCTCGTCGTGTTTGTAGTTTATCAGTAAATATTACCTCTAAAATCAACATCATTCACAATAGCAATAATTTTTATTTCATTGTTAATAAGTTCAAATAATATTCTAATTTTTCCACTTCTAATTCTATAATATTTTTGTAGATCACCTTTTAGTAACTTAATATCTAGATTTATATTTTCTTTTTTATTATTTTTTTATCTTCTTTTTTTAAACAGTTTATTTACATGTAGTTATTTTTAACATTAGTTAATAAAACTTGACAATTATATTTTTAAATGTTAATATTTTAAAATTAAAAATTGCTGAAGGTTGTTATGAAAAAATTAATTATTAGTTTTTTTATTATTTTAGGTTTAGGCTCTAGTCTTTATGGTGCAGGTTATGTTCGACATGTTATTTCTGTTAGTGATGAAGCTAGATATAGTTTTGATAATCTTTATTATAGTTATAATAAAGAAAGTCATTTATTGCCATCACCAAATGAATCTGAAGGATATATATCAGATACATATGTAGCAGCAGCTCATACGGAAAAAAGACATTATAGAACATTTGTTAATGGTTATGGTCAATTTGAAATCTATTTTGATGTTTATATCCCAAAAACATCTACTAGTCATAAAGAGTATGTAAAAGTATGGGAAATCAATAAAAATGAAATAAAAGCGATAGCAAATGAGCGTTTACTTGATAATGGAAATACTGTAAGTAAATATAAAATTGATGAACATACTTATTCTAATGGGGATAAAATAATTAGATATTATATACCTGATTTATCAAATAGTGATAAGCGTATCCGTGTTACAACTTGTCCTAAATGGTTAGCACCAACAGATACTAAATGTACACATACTCTTGCATTTATAAAAGGTACAGCAGATTAATAGATAGTTTTTCTATCTATTAATCACATTACAAATATGCAAGTAAATAGTAATAATTCATCACAAACTATTCAAAATACAAATTCAGTAGAGACTACCCCTGCTCAAAAAACTGTAACAGTAGAAAAAAGTAGTGAACAAGCATATAACTCAAAGTTTAATGAAGATTCTATCCACTACTTTAAACTATTTCAAGATATAACTCCTTTTCAATTATCAAATAAAGAACAAGAAAATCAGAACCAAATAGATAAAGATATTTTTGATGTATTTAAAAAATATGAAAATATTTATGGTAAAAATGATAATTTCGGATTTTCTCATCCCACATTAAATACCGCTATTATGTTTAATGATGAAGAGTTTTTTAATAAGGTAGAAGAGGAAAACAGACAAGGTTCAAAGTATGTTGATGGAAAATTAGTAAAATCATATACACAAGTAGCAGAAGAAATACTAAATGGAAAAGCGGAACTGCATGAACATAATCCAGATGAAAAAGACATAGATTATTATAATAATTTTTTAGAAGTAAATGATAAAAAAGATAGCTATAAAAATTGGCAAGAACACAGAGATTATATAGCAAAAAAAGGATTCAAACTCATAAAAGAAAAAGATTCAGCAACAGCATTTGGAACAGGGATAGGTGCAGACTTTAAGGTTTATGATAAAGATAATTTTGAAGATTTATTAAATATGTTAGATAAAAGAGAAAAAGAGCATTTTATAAATACATATAGGATAGATGAAACTAAAGTTGATAAAAGTGAATTAGCATCTATGATAAAAGAGCAACAGACACTTAAGTATGAAAAAGAGGAAGAGATATACAATAAAGCATCTGCTAAAGAGAAACTAGCATATAGAGAAAATCCAATGTCACTACTTGCTAATGATTCTGATGATGTTATAAAATTAGAGATTATAAATATAGGTAAATCAAAAACTGAATGGTTAGAGCGTTTAGATAATTATAAAACTCATGTAGAAGATGCTGTACAAAGACATTATGAGGATAATGGTTTTAAATATGTAGATAGAATTGTAAAAGATTTAGAAGAAAATGTAAAATACTTTGATAACTTTATAAATGATTTAAAAGATAAATGGAAAACAGATACTCCAGAATTTAGTGTATATGGGTAAGTATGGTATTTATGTAGTTTTTTTATCATTGTTAGTTTTAGCATCTGTTATTTATATATCAGAAGATGATAAAAAAGAGATAGTTGCTAAACAAAAACAATCTATAAAAGATAAAGTTGTTATTAAAGAAGTTTCTAAAATAAAGATAATCACTATTGATGCAGATATAGTTAAAACTACTAATTTAACAAAAAATAAAATAGAACTTAAAAAAGATACAAAAAAAAGATTTATTATTACAAATATATCTAGTCGTAAAGGTTTGTTTCAAATTTCACTTTTTAGTTATGAAGAGTTAAATCCAAAAAATGAAAACTTTGCTATAGGTGGAAGTGTAGATTTTGAAGAGTTTAAAGACTTTTACTCTTTGAGGTTTAATGAAGAGCTACTAAAATATGCAGATAAATTATATGTAGAAGTTACTTATAACACAAAAGTATTTAAAACCAATGCTTTTAGATTGTATGAGATAGATAAAAAATATCTTTATGGAGTAGATATGCATCTAGAGGATGATTTTATAAACTTACACCCTTATGAACTTTCCAAAAGAACAAAGTTCAAATTAGAAGATATAATCCCAAAAGATATAAATCTAACTCATCATATGGATAATACTACCATTGAAAGTGATAATATAAAAGAGTTGAATTTTATTATTCAAAAGTAAAAAAGTAATTTATTTGCATATAATAGATAAGCTGAAGTATATCTGAGAATTCTTGGCTGGTTTAAAACATGGTTGATGGTGTATTAGTTCTTCTTGCAAAAGCTGATGGTGAACTTGTTAAAGGTCGTATCACTAAGCTTATAGGTTTCCAAAGAATCGAGTTTGAAATCCCAGCTCGTGCATTAATC
>JAYEHQ010000047.1:0-13995 GCA_034659595.1 Campylobacterota bacterium | reverse complement strand
ATACAAGTTTTTACACTTATTTTCTTTGTGGAAAAAAATAGTTTCTAAAGAGCAAAAATAACCCTAAAAATAGGGGATATTTTTTGCTCTAACAAATTATACCTAGCATCTACTTAGTTTGAAACATTGTTGTAAACATATTATTTACTGCATACTTATTACTAACAAATTATACCTAGCATCTACTTAGTTTGAAACCTGATTTTTGTTGATTTAAGTTTGGTTGTTCTTTCTAACAAATTATACCTAGCATCTACTTAGTTTGAAACAGCTTGAACATAATCAATATCATTATTATTTTTAACCTAACAAATTATACCTAGCATCTACTTAGTTTGAAACGCTTAGAAATACGATTATCACAATTCTTTATAATACCTAACAAATTATACCTAGCATCTACTTAGTTTGAAACTTCTCTTTTGCTTTGTGTAACATCATATCCACAAAATCTAGTGTATCTTCTATATGGTCTGCTTCGTGTATTGATGTAGCTATAGATACTGTAGTTTCAATAATATTTCCATTATCATCTCTAAATATAGCTTGATTTACTTCATTTTGTAATCTTTGAGCAACTTTTATTGCGGTAGAACTGTCTGTATCTTTTAGTATTATACAAAATTCATCATCAGCAAATATTGCAGTTACATCTTTATAACTTGTAGTTGATGTTAGTATATTAGAAATATGTATAGTTACTCTTTCAGCTATTTCTTTGTTGTAATTATTTTTAATCGTTTCTAAGTTATCAATCCCTATCATAGCGATAGAAAATTTTTCACCATGAATTACTGCTTCTTCTTGACATTTTTGCATATATTTTTCAAAATATCTACGATTATATAGACCTGTTAAGAAATCACGATTAGCATGATTTAGAACTATTTGTATATTTTCTAAAGCTTCTACAGTGTTGTCTATACGACAAGTAAATTCCTCTTTGGAAAATGGTTTACTGATGTAGTCATTTGCACCTTGTTTTAAAAATAGAGCATTTATCTCTTCATTTTCATTTGATGAAAGAGCTATTATGGCTAAGTCTGTTTTGTTATATATTTTTCTTATTTCAGTTGTTAGTTCTAGTCCATCCATTACTGGCATATTGTAGTCAGTTACTACTAAGCTTATATTTGGTGTGACACTTAAAATACCAAGAGCCTCTTCACCATGAGTCACAGCTATAACATTGTAAAACATATTTTCTATCATTTTTTGAAGTTGCTTTCTAAAAACCATAGAATCATCTACTAGTAAAATAGTATGTTGTTTATTTTTTTTAAGTCTATTAATTTTATTGATAATATAATCAATATCATTAGTTCCATTTTTACTAACATAATCAATGATATTTTTTTGAATTATTTTTTTTCTAAACTCTTTGTCTATATTTCCACTTAAAACAATTACTTTATTACCTTTAGATAGTGCATAATCAACAACTTCACCATTTGGAGCGTCTGGTAAATTAAGGTCAAGTAGAGTTAAAAAATAGTCATACGCTTTTAAAAATAGTTTTGCTTCAGATAGCTTATAAGCTATATCTACTTCAACATCTAGTTCAATTTGTAGTTTTTTAGCTATTAGTTTTGCTAGAGTTTTATTGTCTTCAACTATTAATATTTTATCCATAAACTATCCTTAAAATCTTTTGTGAAATTTTATCATAATTTATATGGATATTTGATAATATTTTTATATGAATTATTTAGATACTATAATAGATAAACTTAGTTTAAAACAAAATATTTTTTTGACTGGTGGTGCTGGTGTTGGTAAAACTACAATTACAAGAGATGTAATCAAACATTATAATTCTCTTGGTAAGAAAGTAGCTTCTCTTGCTTCTACAGGGATAGCAGCTACACTCCTAAATGGACAAACACTACATAGCTTTTTAGATTTAGGGATAGCATCAAATTTAGAAGAGTTAGAACTAAACTCTAAGTTAGAAATTAAAAAAAAGATAAAAAAATTAATATCTGCAATAGATTTAATTGTTATAGATGAAGTTTCTATGGTTAGTGATTCATTATTTAACATGATTAAGTATAGATTAAATCAAGCTAATTTTTTAGGGGTAGTTCTTGTTGTTGGTGACTTTTTACAGCTACCTCCAGTTAGTCGCTTTCAAAAAGATGTTAATTTTGCTTTTGAATCTTCTTCATGGAAAGAATTTAATTTTCAAACCATAGAATTAACACATATTTATAGAACAGATGATATAAAATTTATAGAACTTTTACATAGTGTAAGATTTGGTAAAATTGATGAGGTTTGTCATAATAAGTTAAATGAATATATCAAACCATTACCTGATAACTTGAGTGAGTTTACTTTTCTTTTTGGTAAAAATATAACCGCATCCAATCATAACAAAAAGCAGTTGTCATTTATAGATAATGAGTTATTTATAAAAGAAGTTCAAATTATTAAGCATAGTAAAAATATCAAAGATATTGATATTGAAAGGTTTATAAAAGATTCTCGCATAGAAAAAGAGTTAGAATTAAAAATAGGAGTGCCTGTTTTGTTTACTAGAAATTCATGGAACTATTTTAATGGTCAAAAAGCTATGGTTATAGGGATAGAAGATAGTTTTATATCTCTTCAAAAAGCTGATGGAAAAATTATTAAGCTTGAAACTGTAGCACAGAGTAAAACTAAATGGATTGAAAAAGATGTAGATGGTAAAAAAGAGATGATTGAAGAGGAACTATTTACTATATATCAGTTTCCTATAAAACTTGCATTTGCTATTACTATACATAAATCACAAGGGATGTCTATAGAAGATTTGATAATAGAGACAAATGAGATTTTTGCACCATCACAATTTTATGTAGCACTATCAAGAAGTTGTAATCCAAAAAGATTAAATCTAATAGCACCTAAAAGACAGTGGCATGAACTAGTTTTTGTTAATAATAAAGCTTTAGAGTTTGTGAATAATTATGAGTGATTATTAAAAAAACTCTATACTATCATTATTAGTTGAGTTGCCCTTTCTAAATATATTTTCTAAGGTAAGAGCATCGGCAATCATAGATTTATCTAGAAAATGTATATCTGTTGCACTCTTATTTATAAAAATATCTTCAAACCATTTATTTAATGATTCTGATATATCTAAAAATATTTCTGTATATTGTTTATATGATATATTTGGTTCTAGTTCTCTAAATGTAATAGATAATTTATTTATTGCAAATGCAATATCATTAAACTCTGTAATGTGTTCAATCAGCGATGAAAATTTTTCAAGTTCATCTGCTAAAACTTTGATATTTTCTTTTGATGGATTATTGATAAATGCATTTAGATGGAGATCAAAAGTTTCATTTAAAGATCTAATAGTATCTATACTATTAGATATATCAATAGGGTATCTGTCTAAAAATTCAAGTGCAGATATATTATTGTCTCGTTGAGTTAAGTATAAATCTATAGGTTGTTGTATTTCACTTGTATCATTGTAAGGATTAGTTGTTTTTTCAAGATTATCTTGATAATTATACATCATTTTTAATTCAGTTATATTATTAACAACATTTGAAAGTATATTGATTAAATCTTTAGTAATTAGTGGGAGTTTAATATAACCTGCAATACCAATATTAACAAGTTTAATTAACTTTTTTAAATTATCTTCCTTACTAAGAATTATTATCGGTTTTCTAATAGCAATATGTTTTATTTTTGAACAAAATTGTGTTATTTCCATAGTTACTAAATGCATATCTGTTATTATTAAATCAAAAAAACCACTTTCAAATAGTTTAATTGCACTATCAGCATATGTCGTAGATACCACTTCTTCAAAATTTTTCAAATTAACTCCAATATATAATTGATGTATTATTTTACTATAATTTATGATAAATAAGAATTTTTAAGAGTATATAAGGGTAGATAAAGAAAGTGGTGGGATAAATCCCACCTTAAGATTATAATATTATAAATCACCCTCGTGAGCATCAAGATACTCAGCAACACCTTCAGTAGTTGCTTTCATACCTTCATCACCTTTTATCCAACCAGCAGGACAAACTTCACCGAACTCGTCAGTAAATTGCATAGTATCTACCATACGAATCATCTCATCAATGTTACGACCAAGTGGTAAATCATTGATAACAGCGTGACGGATAACACCTTTAGCATCTATAAGGAATGAACCACGAAGAGCTACAGCTCCACCAAATAATACATCATAAGCTTTAGAGATTGATTTATCAAGGTCAGCTACTAGAGGCATATTTACACGCCCTATACCACCTTTGTTTACTGGTGTTTCTCTCCATGCGAAGTGAGAGAATTGGCTATCTACAGATACACCAATAACATTTACACCACGAGATTTGAAATCTTCAACTCTTTTTGAGAATGCAATGATTTCTGAAGGACATACAAAAGTAAAGTCTAGTGGATAGAAAAATAAAACTGTACCTTTTTCACCAAAATTTTCACTTAATTTGAAGTCTTCTACGATTGAGCCATCAGCTAAAACTGTTGTTGCTGTAAAGTCTGGAGCGGGATTTGTTACTAACATATATAATTCCTTGTGTTTAATTGCTGAAATTCTAACCAAATATAGATTAATAGATAATTTATAAATTAAAAATAAAAAATAGTTAAAGAAAATTTTTATCTTTTAGTTATCATCACAAAACTGTAACAGATTAATCTGTTTTTTATGAAAAAAAATAGATTTTTAGCTATTTTTAAAATTCTTAACTGTATAGTTACCCTTAAATTAATTTAGGAGAAGATAATGGCAGTATATATTAGTGATACATGTATTAACTGTGGCGCTTGTATTGATGAGTGTCCAACTGAAGCAATCGTAGATGAGGATGATAATCCAACAGGTGAGGAAGTTTATTATGTTCACGCTGAAAAATGTGTTGAGTGTGTAGATCACCACGATGAACCAGCTTGTGCTACTTCATGTCCAACTGAAGGATGTATAGTTTGGGATGCTATCGGTGATAGCCCATCACACCGTGATAATATTACAGATGAGCAACGCTCAAACAAAGAAGCTGTTGTAGAATAGTTCTTCTTTTCTATTATAAAGTACCTTTTATGGTACTTTATCCTCTTATAAACCCCCATACTTTTTTCATTTAAACAGAAATATAATATTTTTTAGATATAATCACGCCTAATTTTATATTTTACAGGAGATTTGATGGAAAGAACATTATCAATAATCAAACCAGATGCAGTTGCTAAAGGTGTTATCGGAAAAATTTTAGACAGATTTGAAAGCAATGGACTTAAAGTTGCGGCTACAAGAAAAATTCAACTTTCTCGTATGGATGCTGAAGCATTTTATGCTATTCACGCTGAGAGACCTTTTTTCAAGGACTTAGTTGATTTCATGATTAGTGGTCCAGTTGTTGTTACAGTTTTAGAGGGTGAAAACGCAATGCAAGTTAATCGTGACTTAATGGGTGCTACTAATCCTAAAGAAGCTGAAGCTGGTACAATCCGTGCTGATTTTGCTGAAAATATAGATGCTAATGCAGTTCATGGAAGTGATTCTGTTGAAAATGCAGCAGTAGAGATTGCATTTTTCTTTTCAGAAAGAGAAATTTCTTAATAAACTTTATAAATGGGCTTTGCTCATTTAGGAATTGAATAATGAAAGTAATATTAAGAAAAATTAACAATACGCCATTAGATTTTGATATAAAATCTGATGAAATAACTTTTAAAGGTTA
This sequence comes from Campylobacterota bacterium, assembly GCA_034659595.1. GTDB lineage: Bacteria > Campylobacterota > Campylobacteria > Campylobacterales > Sulfurimonadaceae > Sulfurimonas. Next base: position 8,266 of record JAYEHQ010000047.1, on the reverse strand, counting down.
TTTACAGTATCATGCTGGCAAATTAATTTTGTTAAAAGCAAAATTAGAAGGTTTAGTTGCGACTGAGTGTAGTAAATGTGCTGAAGAATTTAAACTAAAAGTTGATGAAAATATAGAATTTTATCTTTCTGATGGTTTATATGAAAGTAGTGATGATGTCGAGTTGGATGTTATTGAATCTTTTAATTCTACAGTAGATTTAGATGAACTTTTAAACTCTGAAATAGAGTTAGTTAAAAGTGACTATCATAGTTGTAAAAATTGTGAAGAAATTTAAATAAAATCAAAGGAAATTAAAGATGGCAGTACCTAAAAGAAGAGTCTCTCATTCTCGTTCAGCGAAAAGAAGAACTCATTATAAAATCAAATTAGCTCGTCCAGTTAAAGATAAAGATGGAACTTATAAGCTTCCACACCACATCAACCCAACTACTGGTGAGTATAAATAGTCAATGGTAAAAATTGCTATTGATGCAATGGGTGGGGACTTTGGTCCCGAACCAATTGTAAAGGGTTGTATAGAAGCACTTAAAAATAAATCATTTGAACTTATATTGGTAGGAAAAAAATCAGAAATTTTACCTATGTTACCTAAGCGTTATAGAGATAAGATTTCTATTGTAGATACAGATGATGTGATTTCAATGAGTGATGCTGCAACTGATGCAATTAAAAGAAAAAACAGTACTATTTACAAAGCAGTAGAGTTAGTAAAAAATGGTGAAGCTGATGGTCTTGTTTCAGCTGGGCATAGTGGTGCTACAATGACTCTAGCTACATTAAGGCTTGGTAGGCTTAAAGGTATTTCTCGTCCTGCTTTAATTACTTTTATGCCAACAGCAAAAGGTCGCCGTTCTATTATTTTAGATGTTGGTGCTAATGTCGATTCCAAACCTGAACATCTTGTACAGTTTGCCATCATGGGTGGTTGTTATGCTCAAAATATTATGGGGATAGATGACCCAAAAATAGGTCTTCTTGCAAATGGTGAAGAGGAATCTAAAGGTAATGAAGTAACAAAATCTGCATATAAGCTTCTTAAAAACTGTAAAGGTTTTATTGGAAATGTTGAAGGTGGAGATATTTTTAATGGTTCTTGTGATATTATAACTTGTGATGGTTTTATAGGAAATTTAGTTCTTAAAACAAGTGAAGGTGTAGCATCTACCATAAGTGGACTTATAAAAGATTATATTCGAAAATCACCTATTGCTATTACTGGTGCTCTTTTAATGAGAAAAGTTTTTAAACTTCTTAAAAAAGAGATTGATTATGCTGAAGTTGGTGGAGCTCCACTTATTGGTATAAAAGGTTGTGCAATTGTAAGTCATGGTAAGTCAAATGCAAGAGCAATTGAAAATGCAATATATCAAGCTATCAGTTATGTTGATACTGGTGTAAATGAACATATTTTAGAGAAGTTACAAGAGTATAATAAAAAGGAAATATGATGGCTTATGCTGCTTTTAGATCTATAGGTGCTTATGCTCCAAGTAAAGTACTAACAAATGAAGAACTCTCAACAATGGTTGATACTACTGATGAATGGATTACTAAAAGAACAGGTATTAAAGAGCGTCATATAGCATCTGAGAATGAAACCACTAGTGATATGGGTGTTGAAGCTGCTAAACTTGCGATACAAAGAAGTGGTTTAGAATCTAGTGAAATAGATATGGTTATTTGTGCAACTATTTCACCAGATTATTTCTGTATGCCATCTACTGCTACTATAATTTCAAAAAAACTAGGTCTTGGTAATATTACAGCTTTTGATATATCAGCTGCTTGTACAGGTTTTGTATATATTCTTTCAATTGCAAAAGCATTTATAGAATCTGGTATGAAAAAAAATGTACTTATTATAGGTGCGGAAAAACTATCAGCAATAACTGATTATACAGATAGAGGTACTTGTATCTTATTTGGTGATGGTGCTGGTGCTGCTGTTATTAGTGCTACTGATAAAAAAGAGGAAGCAATAATAGATGTACATACTGGTGCTGATGGTACTTATGCTGATTTATTAATGTCTCCAAATGGTGGAACTGGTTCACCACATGATTCTATAGAACAAGAATCAAATGCTTGTTTTATGCAGATGAAGGGAAATGAAACTTTTAAAGTTGCTGTTCGTACATTAACAAAAGATGTTGTAGAAATTTTAGAAGCAAATAATATTACAGGTGAAGAGATAAAGCACTTTGTTCCACATCAAGCAAATTATAGAATTATTAAAGCTGTTGGGGACGCTCTTAAGTTGACAAAAGAGCAAGTTGTAGTAACTGTTCAAAAATATGGAAATACTTCAGGTGCTTCTATCCCTATGGCTATCAATGATATTTATGAAGAGGGGAAACTTAAAGAAGGTGAACTACTTCTTCTTGATGCCTTTGGTGGGGGGTTAACATGGGGTTCAGCCTTAGTCCCTTTTAGTTCGTTAAAATAACAATTTCCCCATATTTCTTCGTTAAAAGTTTATTTTATTTCGTCACATACTTCAGTATGCTCCTCAACAAAATGAACTTTTGCCTCAAACTATGAAAAAATTGAGTATTTTAACAAACTAAAAAATTAATGATGAAAAATAATTTTATAATCATATTAATTTATTTTCTAGCTCTTTTTTAAGTTTCTTGAAAAATTCATTTTCATCTGGAAGATTTAGCTTTGCATCCCTTAATTTTTCTCCCCACATAGGATTTGGAAAATAGCTATCATTTTCAAATCTTGCCATTACATGGATATGAACTCTTGGAAGCATATTTGCAAAAGATGCCATATTTATTTTTTTAGGATTATAATACTTTTTCATTTCAGATTCAACTATATCATAAGTCTCCCAAAGTTTTAAACGCAACTCTTTTGGAACATCACCCAGCTCTTTATACTCAGTTTTTGTAAAGATTTTAACCCAAGGTATCTCACTAGGCTCTTTTTCTATATATATTTCGTTATCTTGGTATATTATCAATTGTTCTTTCCTTTTATGTGTTAAATAAATTTAACAATTATACCATTGTTGAAAAACTTGTAAAAACAGAACCTATTTTTAGGGATATAGATTCTTTAAACTATCGGAAGTGGGATTTCAATCCAACCAAATATTCAAGAAATAAGTAATATTTCTTTCTTTTTTAACATTTGGCGAGACTAAAGTCTCACTTTCGATAGATATTAAGTTTAAATTTATTTTCATGGGATTTACCAAAGACATAGCATATACTACTGTAAGTAAAAGAAAGGGAAAGTATGGTGGCAGAGGTGTTAGAACACCTCATAAATCTACACATCAAGAAAGGAGAAACTTAATGAAGAAGTTTCAACTTAAGATTAACTTTGTATTTGGAAGATTCAAAGTTAGTTTTAGAGTACAAAGGTTTTAAACCTTTGTACCTTGTTGTAATTATATCTAAAAAAATAAATACTAATCTCTATTACGAGAACGGTTTCCACCACCGTTACTATTACGAGAACGATTACCTCTATATCCACCACCATCACGAGAACCACCACTACGGTTTCTATTATTTCCTCTGTATCCACCACGACCACGACCGCGACTTCTGCTATCATTTCTTTTTGCAGCACGCTCTAAAATAGCTTCAAGTTTATCAGCAGGGATACCAATAGAGTTTGGTCCTTTAATGGTTTGTTTGTCTAAAATCATAGATACTAGTTTGAATAACATTTGTTCTTCATCAATATCTTCTTTTAGTATATCTATAATTTGGTGAGCTTCATCATATATATGTTGATCTTCAATATTTTGGACTATAGCTTTTAGGTTATTTTTTCTAAGGTCATTTTTACTTGGTACAAATGCGTGTTCCATAGTAGTTCCAACTTTAGATTTTATGCGTTGAAGTTCTTTAAACTCTAAAGGAGTAAGTAAAGTTATAGCTTTACCTTTAGTTCCAGCACGACCTGTACGACCAATTCTATGAACATAACTTTCAGGGTCAAAAGGGATATGGTAGTTAAATACATGAGAGATATTGTTTACATGGATACCACGAGCAGCAACATCTGTAGCTACTAGAACTTTTACAGAATTTTGCTTGAAACCTTTGATAACAGTCTCTCTTTGGCGTTGTTCCATATCTCCGTGAAGACCATTTGCTAAATAACCAGCATTTGAAAGAACATTGCTTAGTCTATCAACTTCGCTTTTTGTTCTACAAAATACTACAGCTTTTTTAGTCTCTTCAACATCCATAAGACGGATAATTGCATCATCTCTTTCAGATTCATCGATTACATAATACTCTTGAGAAATATTAGTATTTGTAGTCTCATCTTTAGTGATAGATATAAATTCTGGATTATCTAAAATTCTTTCAGCAAGAAGTTTGATAGGTTTTGGCATAGTTGCTGAGAAAAGTAAAGTTTGACGGTTAGTTGGTAAGAATGAAAAAATCTCATTAATATCATCTAAAAATCCCATATCTAGCATCTCATCAGCTTCATCTAAAACTACAACAGATGGTGCGAAATCACTTAGCATATCTTTTTTAAGAATGTCTAAAAGACGACCTGGAGTTGCAACAACTACAGAAGCTCCACGCTCTATTAGGTCGATTTGTCTTTTGTATGAACTACCACCATAAACTGTAACAGTTCTAGCACCCATATTGCGACCATATTTATAAAGTTCATCACTTACCTGAGTAGCAAGTTCACGAGTAGGTGTGATAACTAATATCCCAACACCATCTTTAGGGTTGATATTATTTAGTGCTGGAAGACCAAAAGCTGCTGTTTTACCAGTACCTGTATGAGCTTGACCAACCATGTCACGACCTGCAAGTACTACAGGGATAGCAGCTGCTTGTATAGGACTTGGAACCGAAAAACCTGCAAATTTAACTGCTCTTAATATATCGTTGTTTAAACCTAAATCATCAAATGTGATAGTTGGTTCTTCTTTTGTTTCTTGTTCATTTTGTGCATTTTCTTGCATCATCTACCTTTAGTAAGGGGATGACGCAAAAAAGCTTTTTAGATTAAAGCATCTTCCCCTAGAAATATTTGGCGAATTATATCTAAATGAAACCAATTGTTTATTGAAGTTTTATAGTATAATTGTAAACTTTAATAAAAGGATTTCTTTTTGATACTAATTCAAACAAAATATAGTTATGAAAAAACTTGGACTGATACAAGTGAAAAAGATTTACTAAAAATGATAGAAGAGGAAGTAGGGGATGCAGATCCTAAAGGTACACTTGAATATATAAAAGAGACCATAAAAAATGGCAAGGATTTAACGGTTGGTAGTTGTAAGTTTAAGATGAAGAGTTAATATCATTTGCACAAACAACAGCACTACTAAAAGCCCATTGAAAATTATATCCACCAAGTTCACCTGTAACATCAACCACTTCACCTATAAAATACAGGTTTGGTATATCTAAGGACTCTAATGTATAGTGGTTTAATTCACCACTTAAAACTCCACCACGACAAACTTCAGCTTTTGTAAATCCAAAATTTCCAGCAGGTGAAAATGAATAAGAATGGATTTTTTTTAATCCCTCTATAGATTTTTGATTTAATTTTTTACAATCTATATCTTTTATATTTAAAGCTTCTAATATAGCGATAGATAGTCTTTTTGGTAAAGGGATAACAGAACTAATTTTCTTATTAGTGTTTTTAATCAATTTTTCAATATTATAATTTGGTAAAAAATCTATGTTAATATCACCTTTTTGCCAATAAAGTGATGCGGATAAAACAGCTGGACCACTAATACCTTTATGGGCAAATAGCATCTCCTCTTTTAAAGTTTTATGACCAACTTTTATGCTTACTTCACAACTAAGACCAGACAACTCTTTCATCCAAAATTGAGTAGGTTGAAGTGTAAGCCCAACTAGGGCAGGGGTAAATTCTTTTGTTTTTATATTGAAATTTTTTGCAATTTTCAATCCAATATCACTAGCACCTAAAGTTTTAAAACTTTTACCACCAGTTGCTACAATAACTTTTTTTGCAAATAAGCTTTTATTTTTTGTTTTTATTTCAAAAATATTATCTTTCTTTATAACTTCTAAAATTTCTGTATTTAGATATTTTTGGACATCTCTTGTAGATTTTTTTAATATATTTATAATTTCATCAGATGATTTTTTACAAAAATAGTATCTACCTTTTCTTATCTCTGGTTGTACTTCATGTGATTCTAAAAAGTGTAGTAAATCATCCTTTGAAAAACTATCTAATGCATAAGATATTATTTCCATATCTCCATCATAGTTATCAGGACTTACATTTACATTTGTAATATTACACTTACCACCACCAGATATTTTTAATTTTTTGGCTACTTTTTCATTTGCTTCCACTATGGCTATATTAAGTTTTTTATCTAAAAAAGAGGCACACATTAAACCACTTGCACCTGCACCTAAAATAATTACATCAAACATTTTCATAATCTCCAAATAAAATTTTCAATACTAAAAGTGTATAATTATAGCAAGTAAAAGGTCAAATATAAAAGGTTTGTAGATGGATAAAGTTGAACAATATACATCAGAAGATATAGAGAAATTTATAAATGTGACTAAAAGTTTGAGCAATGATACTCAGAGTAGGAGTATGAGAAAGCTTCTTAGTGTAAAAGACAGGATTTCTATTTTTAAAAATATTGAAGCAGATGAACTCAAAGTTATTATATATGACTTAAAATTTATAAAATATAATTTAGATGATGTAATTATAAAACAAAATGAGACATCTCATCAAATTTTTTTTATTATAACAGGGGTTTGTAAAGTTTTTAGTAATGCTAAGAAAGTTGGAATTTTAAATGCTGGTGATGTATTTGGTGAAGCTGGTGCTATTTTTAATATAAAAAGAAACGCTACTATTGTTTCTAATTCTAATGATGTTACATTACTCTCTTTTTGTATTGATCATAATAATATGGAGTTTTGTTCACATTCTCTTGCAACTTTATATAAAAATTTAGCATTTCAAATAAATACAAAATTGCAAGAATTAAATTATAATTATACGATACAAGGGCATATATAGATTTTTATCTATAATGCTTAAAATCCTCTTTTGCACTTTTTAAAGCATCTCCAAACTGCATAATTTTTCCACCATTTCTTGATTGAAATTTTTTAGCATTTTTTAAAGATGAAAAAGCATATTTACTTATACGGCTCATAGTCCCTTTCTTTTTACTTCCAACTACATAGTAAGCATCTTTAACACTTATAAATTTTAAAGAGGATATATCAACAACTTTTGGATTTTTAAGTGTAATGCCATCCCCTAAATGCTCTTCTAAACAATGTATAGAACAATATTGATAAATCTTATTGTCTATAGTCGCACTATGGCTAGTTTTATAAAATCGTACTAAATCCATTCCACATCTTGGGCAGTATCTTTTGTCTTTTGATGTTTGAACTAGTGTAGCATCTTTTTCATCTACACTTTGAAACATTTTTTTTGAAAAGTTTGCAGAATTACTAGCTCCACAACCGATAAAAAATAAACTAAATACAGCCAATATAAATACTTTAATCATTTTAATCCTTAAAACTTAAGTTTATAAATTTCCATTATAATAGCAATAAATTATTACAAAAGAGTTAAAGATGAAAGAGAAAATAAAGCATTATATAAAAGAGATATTATTATTTTTTATAGTTATGACTATATTTGCAAATATGTTAAGTTTTTATAAATCTCAAGATTTGTTAAAACAGCCACTTGATATAAACTATGAGCTTAAAGTAGATAAACCCATACTTATACATTTTTGGGCGACATGGTGTCCCACTTGTAAAGTTGAAGCATCAAATATTCAAGCTATATCTAGTGACTATGAAGTTTTAACTATAGTTGTAAAATCGGGTTCAAATAAAGAGATAAGAGATTATATGGAGGATGAAGAATTAAATTTTAGATTTATAAATGATAATGATGGATATTTTGCTCAGAAGTTTAATATATCTGCATATCCAACAACACTCATATATGATAAAGATAAAAATCTAGTTTTTAGTGATGTAGGTTACACTAGTACCGTAGGGCTTTATCTTAGAATGTGGTGGGCTGGAATTTAATATAAAAAGGGAGACAAGGGAAATCTCCCTTAATTGAAACTAGGAGGGCAAAAAAAAGGTTGCAACGGGGATCAATCCGTCACAACCTAGTTTTACCACTCTATTGTTTCAATTAAAGTCGTTCTCGTAGCTATAATTGTAACAAATTTAAGTAAATAAGAAAAGATGAGTTTGTA
>JAYEHQ010000046.1:30588-42250 GCA_034659595.1 Campylobacterota bacterium | reverse complement strand
CTTAGTTAATAAATTAGATGATAAAAATTCATTTGATTCTTGCATGATTTTTAAAACTTTTTCTAATTCAACTAAAGTATATTTTTGATTTTTTTGTAAATATCTATAAGTTAATAATAATGATTTCTGCGAAATCATCCTTTGTTTACCACTGATATTTATGATTTTTCCATGATTATTTAAAATTTTCAATCTATAATCATTTGCAAAAAAATTAATAATAGCAAATATTGCTAAAATTAGCATTGCGGGTATGTACCTATTTGTTAATGAAAAAAATCCACTCTTACTTTTTTTGTATTCATCTAAATTTATTGTCCTCAGTTACATTTATATTTTTGATTCTATTTCTACTCTATTTCTACCATTCTTTTTCGCCATATACAAAGCGTCATCAGCTCTTTTCATAACAGACTCTTTAGTGTCATTTTGATTAAACATTGCTACACCAAAACTACAAGTAACTCTTAATGAATTTTTGAAAATATATTCTTCTACTATTTTTCTTAGATTTTCAGCTACTTTTGTTGCATCTTTTAGTGAGGTATTTGAAAGTACTTTTACAAATTCTTCACCACCCCATCTTGCAAAAACATCTGTTTGCCTTGTATTTTTATTTATAATTTTTGCTAAATCTTTTAAGATTTCATCACCCATCTGATGTCCATAATTATCATTAAAATCTTTAAATTTATCAATATCTAAAATTATAAAACTTAATGGTGTATTTTCATTTTCACATTTAATAATCTCTTTTTTAAATGCTTTTTCAAAATAAGCTCTATTATGAATTTTCGTTAGTTCATCAATATAGGCTTTTTCTTCATAGTGATTTTTTTCTATTGTTATATTTGTAATTTCAGTTAAAATCAATGTAGCATGAGCTGAATCTTCTATGCATTTAAGAGAAATCAAGAAAGCATGTGCTTCATTATCTTCATTTATTATAGAAACTACTCTTCTTTTTTCATCTTTTGTTCTCTTTAAATCATTTATCCAATCTTTTGATTCTTTTGGATAGAAAAAGTTATTGTTTTTTACAAATAAATCGCCTATATTTTTATATTTATTATTAAACTCGGTTGTTGTTTTAACATTAAAAAATTTTAAAAATTTCTGATTAGAATATATGACTTTTCTTTCAAAATTTAATACAAGCAATACATTGTCTTGAAGTTGAGTTATTTCATGTATTAATTTTTCTTGCTGTTGTACTTTATGCTTTATACTTATCTCTTGTATTATTTTTTCAATCTTTTTTTCTAATAAATCATAATCTATTGGTTTTAAAATATATCCATCAACTTGCATTTCTATAGCATCCATAAAATAATCACTTTCACTGTGTGCTGTAGTAAATACTATATGTTGATTTTCATTAATCTTTTTTATCTCTTTACACATTTCTATACCATTCATCTTTGGCATTTTAATATCTGAGACAACTATATCTGGAAAATGTTGCTGATAAAGTTCCAAACCCTCTTGACCATTACAAGCTACTAATAACTCATCGCACAAATATTTTAATGGTCGTTTTGTATTTTCTCTTATACCTTGTTCATCTTCAACATATAAAATCTTTATCTCTTTACGCATTTTTAACCTCAAATAATAACTATTTTCAATTATACAATAAATTCTATAAACTACCGAATTTTAAGACAATTTAGATAAAATTACGCAATTTTAAAACTTTAATAAGGGTAGAGATTTGAGTAAATATATTACAACACCTATATATTATGTTAATGGCGAAGCACATATTGGTCATGCTTATACAACTTTTATAGCAGATGCTATGGCTAGATATGAAAGATTAAAGGGCGAGAGAACTTACTTTTTAACTGGTACTGATGAGCATGGACAAAAGATAGAAGAATCAGCTCAAAAAAATGGTAAACCTACTCAAGAGTTTGCAAATGAGATAAGCGCATCGTTTAAAAACTTATGGGATGAATTTGAGATAAGTTATGATAAATTTATCCGTACAACAGATGCAGATCACAAAAAAGGTGTTCAAAAAGCTTTTGAAGTTATGTTTGCTAAAGGTGATATTTATAAAGATTTTTATGAGGGGCATTATTGTGTAAGTTGTGAAACATTTTTTCCAGAAACACAACTTGTTGATGGTGAGTTTTGTCCTGACTGTGGTCGTACAACTAACATAGTAAAAGAGGAAAGTTACTTCTTTAAGCTTTCAAAATATGAAGACAAACTTTTAAAATTATATGAAGAAAATCCTGATTTTGTATTGCCTCGTTCTCGTGGTAATGAAGTTATAAGCTTTGTAAAAGGTGGTCTTCGAGATTTATCTGTTACTCGTACATCTTTTAAATGGGGTGTATCAATGCCTGAGAGTTTAAACGATGATAAACATGTAATGTATGTTTGGTTAGATGCACTTATGAACTATGTAACAGCTCTTGGATATGGTGGCGATGAAGAAAATATGGATTTCTGGCCAGCTTCAACTCACTTTGTAGGTAAAGATATTCTTCGTTTTCATGCTATCTATTGGCCTGCATTCTTAATGAGCCTTGACTTGCCACTTCCTAAACACATAGGTGCACATGGTTGGTGGACTCGTGATGGTGAAAAAATGAGTAAATCGAAAGGCAATGTTGTAGCTCCTAAAGAGGTAGCTGATGCTTATGGAGTAGAAAATTTAAGATATTTTATGCTCCGTGAAGTTCCTTTTGGTCAAGATGGTGATTTCTCTCAAAGAGCATTTATAGATAGAATAAATTCAGAATTATCAAATGATTTAGGAAACTTATTAAACCGTATTATCGGTATGAGTGGTAAATATTCTGATTTTGAGATAGATAGTGTAGATGTTATAAAATATCATTCAAAAGAGTTAGATGCTATGAACGAAGCACTTTCAAACCTTGATGGTTTTATGAAAAATATGCAAACGCATCGTTACCTTGAAGAATTATGGAAACTATTTGCAATTGGAAATAAAGCGATAGAGGAACATGCACCTTGGGCAAAAATGAAAGAAGACAAAAAAGATGAAGCACTTGCTACTGTTGCATTAGTTGCAAACATCTTAGCAAAAGCTTCTATCATGCTTCACCCAGTTATGCCTAAAACAACTAATACTATAGCGGATGTACTTAATTTTGAAATAAACAATGCTAGTTTTATAGAGATGGTTGAAAATAAAAATCTTCTAAAATCATTTACAATTAAAAAAGTTCCACCTCTTTTCCCTCGTGTTGAAGAACCTTTGATGCCAGAAGCTCCTGTTGCTCAACCAAACAAACTAACAGAGGAAGATAAACCAGCTAAAGAGGAAGATAATCTTATCGAGATTGGTCAGTTCTTTGAAACATCTTTAAAAATAGGTACAATTATTGAAGCTGAAGAAGTACCTAAAAGTAAAAAACTTCTAAAACTTCAAGTTGATTTAGGTGAAGAGAAACCTAGACAAGTTGTTGCTGGTATAAAAGAGTTTTATAGTGCTGAATCTCTTATAGGAACTCAAGCTTGTGTAGTTGCAAACTTAAAACCTGCAAAACTTATGGGGATGATGAGTGAGGGGATGCTTCTTGCTGCCAAAGATGAAGATGGTCTATGTTTAGTTCGTCCAGAAAAACCTAAAAAGGCTGGCACACCTGTTGGATGAAACTTGTAAATATTCTAGCACTCATTCAAGCTAAACTTGTTAATGAGCCATTTGTAGATGCTATAGAAAATATTATATTAGATGCAAGAAAAATAAAAAGGGGTGACCTTTTTATTGCATTTAATGAATCAGATATAGAAGAAGCAATTTTTAATGGTGCTTACGCCATTGTATTTGACAAACCTACTCAGATAACAGATAGTGAGATAGCTTGGATAAAAGTACAAGATTTAGAGTCAACTTTAAAAAAATTACTCCGTTTTAGACTCATAGAAAAAGAGATACAATCCTATGAGTCAAATGAAATAATCCTAAGACTTGCCCAGCAAATCATAACTCAATCAGATTTTATAACTATTGATGGAAGAATTAAAGAGATTTTTTTACCACTATGGAATGTAGAGAAAGGGTCAACAATCCTGTTTTCTTCAAGTTTAACAGATGCTACTATTTTTACAGATGTAAAAAGCATACCAAATATTATTGATAACTCTATAGAGATAGTGGAACAAACTCTTTTTGAAACATCTTTTACATACAGTTCTAAATTTTATGAAAGACAATTTATATCACCATATTTTATCCCTTATTTAGATAAACTATTTGGTTTATTTAAAACTTTAGATATTAATTTTAGACTTAAAAAGTTTACACAATTAAAGCATTTTGAAGCAGTTTTTATAAATAAAAATATAGATATAACTGAGTTTGGTTTAACTGATAAAGTGATAATATTTGAACCAAATATTACTCTTATAAACTCTCAAATAAAATTTTTAGAACAAAATGCTAGTTGGGCTAAAATCATATATATAATTCCAAAAAATGAAACTATATCTTACGATATAAAAAATATTATAAAATATAAAAATGAAAATGATATAAAAAAAATACTAAAAAACAGTGATTTTAACTTTGCCTTAGTTGTAAATAGTAATAAATCAATTTTAAATAAAAAAATAACTCCACAACCAGCTCTATTTTAAGGATATTTCTTTGAGTTCACAACCTTTTACACATCTACATCTACATACTGAATACTCCCTGCTTGATGGAGCAAACAAGCTCACAAATTTAGTTAAACAAGTTAAAAAACTTGGTATGACCTCTGTTGCTATGACGGATCATGGAAATATGTTTGGGGCGATTGACTTTTACCATCAAATGAAAGAAGCAGATATAAAGCCTATTATCGGGATAGAGGGGTATATTCATAATGGGGAAACTCTTGATGATAAATCTACAAAACAACGATTTCATATATGTTTATTTGCTAAAAATAAAGTTGGTTATGAAAATCTTATGTATCTTTCTTCTAAAGCTTTTATAGAGGGTATGTATTATTTTCCGCGGATAAATAAAAAAGAGTTAGCATCTCATAGTGAGGGGATAATCTGTACAAGTGCTTGCCTGCAAGGTGAAGTAAACTGGCATCTAAATCTTGCTAATGATAGAAATGTAAAGGGTGGTGCAAGAGGTTATGAGGGTGCAAAAGAAGTAGCACAAGAGTATAAAGATATTTTTGGTGATGATTTTTATCTTGAACTTATGCGTCATGGGATAGGTGACCAGCTTTATATAGATAAACAAGTTTTACAACTCTCAAAAGAGTTAGATATAAAAATAATTGCTACAAATGATACTCACTATACATACCATGATGATGCACAATACCATGAAGCTTTTATGTGTATAGGGATGAATAAACTTTATGATGACCCAAACCGTATGCGTCACTCTGTTCATGAGTTTTATCTAAAATCACCAGAGCAAATGGCACTTTTATTTGCTGATATTCCAGAAGCTATAGCCAATACACAGGAGATAGTCAATAAAATAGAAGAGTATGTACCAGTTGTAAAAACACCTACACCACCAAATTTTAAATTTACTTTTGAGTATGCAAAAGATGATGGATTTAATCTTACAAGTGATGATAAAGATATTGCAGATGCTGAATACTTTATATATAGATGTGAAATAGGTTTAGAAAATAGACTAAAACATGTTCCAAAAGAGAGGCATCAAGAGTATAAAGATAGACTTGTTTTTGAGATGGAGATTATCAATTCTATGAAATTCCCTGGGTATATGCTTATAGTTTGGGATTTTGTGAAAGTTGCAAAAGAGATGGATATAGCAGTAGGACCAGGGCGAGGGAGTGCTGCTGGAAGTCTTGTGGCTTATTCGCTAGATATTACAGATATAGACCCTATGAAGTATGACCTGCTTTTTGAGAGATTTCTAAACCCTGAGCGTGTAAGTATGCCCGATATAGATATGGACTTTATGCAAGCCCGTCGTGGTGAGGTTATAGACTATGTTGTTGAAAAATATGGTCGTAATCAAGTAGCTCAGATAATCACTTTTGGTTCACTTTTGGCTAAAGGGGTTATCCGTGATGTTGCTCGTGTACTTGATATGCCACTATCTCAAGCTGATAAAATGGCAAAGCTTATACCTGATGAACTTGGTATCACTTTAAGTGGTAAAGAGAAAAAAGGGAAGTTTATAGATGGTGCTTTTCAAAAAGAACCAAAGATAAAAGAACTTATTGACGAAGATGCAAATGCTAAAAGAGTTTGGGAGTTTGCTGAAAAACTAGAGGGATTAAAACGAAACTCAGGTATTCATGCAGCGGGTGTTGTTATAAGTAATGAAGAGTTATGGAAAAAAACACCTATATATAAGCCATCAGGTGAGGATACTTTTGTAACTCAATACTCTCTAAATTATCTTGAAGATGTTGATTTAATCAAGTTTGACTTTCTTGGTTTAAAAACACTAGATGTTATAGATAATGCTATAAAACTTATAAAAAGAAGATATGACAAGGTAGTTGATTGGCATAAGATAGATGAAAATGACCCTAAAGTTTATGAAGTTATCCGTGGTGGAAATACTGTTGGGATGTTTCAAATAGAATCAGATGGGATGCAAGACCTTAACAGAAGACTAAAACCAGATAGCTTTGAGGATCTGATCGCTGTTCTTGCACTTTATAGACCAGGACCTATGGAGTCTGGGATGCTAGATAGTTTTGTTGAGCGTAAACATGGACGAGAAGCTATTGAATACACATTTGATGTAATGGAGCCAATTCTTAACAACACTTATGGGGTCATTGTTTATCAAGAACAAGTTATGCAGATAGTACAAACTGTTGGTGGTTTCAGCCTTGGTTATTCAGATATTATCCGTCGTGCTATGGGTAAGAAAAAAGATATGGCAACCTATAATGCTGAGTTTAGTGAGGGTGCAAAAGGGCAGGGACATGATTATGATAAGGCATCTAAACTATTTGACCTAATTGAAAAATTTGCTGGATATGGTTTTAACAAATCCCACTCAGCAGCTTATGCAATGGTTAGTTTTCAAACTGCATGGCTTAAAACTTACTACCCAGATGAGTTTATGGCAGCACTTCTTACAAGTGATAAAGATAACACTGATAAAGTCGTTCGTTATATAGATGAAGTTAAGCGAATGGGCATCGTTTTAGGTCCACCAGATGTAAATCATTCACACTTAGAATTTTCGGCTATTACACAAGATGAACAAGACATAATTCTTTTTGGATTAGGTGCGATTAAAGGTGTTGGAAAATCAGCAGTTTTATCAGTTATAGAAACAAGGGAAAAAGATGGTGAATTTATATCTATTGAAGATTTTGTAAACCGCATAGAACCATCAAAAGTAAATAAAAGATTTGTAGAATCAACTATAAAATCAGGTGGATTTGATAGTTTTGGATTTTCAAGAAAAGCTTTACTCGACCAAATAGAGTACATAATAGAAACAGCAAAAAAAGCATCAGATGCAAAGAAAAATGCAATGGGTTCTCTTTTTGGGGATGATGAAGAGATAACAAGAGTAAAACTAGAACTTACAAATAGTGAAGAGTATGGCATCAAAGAGATTTTAGAGTTTGAAAAAGAGACTTTGGGTTTTTATGTAAGTGGGCATCCTCTTGATGACTATAGAGAAAAAATAGAAGAGTTAAATTATACTTTGTCATCTGAGATAGAGAGTATAAAAGATGGTTCATTTGTTGTATTTATAGGTAAAGTGGAAGATATACAAAAAAAGATGTCTAAAAAAGGAAATCAGTTTGGTATAGTAAAACTTATGGACTTTCATGGAGATATAGAGATAATGCTTTTTGCAGATAAACTTGAACAACTCCAAGATATGGAACTTGATGAACCAATAGCATTTAAAGCAAAAATAACTCATACAGAGATGTTCATTCGCATAGGTGTTACCAAGATTATGACTCTTAAAGAAGCATCAAGAGAAACAAAAAAAGTGAAAAAAGAGATAAGAGAAAAACCTCAAGAACCTCTACAACTTAGAATAAAATTAGATGAAAATACACAGATACTTGAAGAGTTATACACAATGATAAGACAAAATCCAGGGGGTAGGGAGTTGAAACTTATCATCACTTCTAAACTTCAAAATGTAGTGATTGATTCTGCTATAAGGGTTAGTAATAATATACTAAAAGCATTAGATGGAAATGAGGCTGTAGATATTTTGTAAGTTAGTTAAATTATAGTAGGTATAAAATGGCAATAAGTAAAAATATTATTGATATTATTCAAATTCAGAATAGTTGTAAAAATGTTATTCAAGAGTTATATAATTATGAATCAAGACCCAATGAGACAATAAAAAATAGTTATAAAAGTGCTAAAATTGATGATGCTATTAGATTAGATATTATTGAGTATGATAGTTTTGATGATGAACTTAGTTTATCACCAGATACTGAAGATTATTATAAGACTAGGCTCGGGCAAAACAGTGAGACAACTATTGGGATTATAGATGATAAGTTGTCTAAATTAAGTGTAGAATTGAATTATTATAATAAGAGAGTAGGTGGTTTAGAATCGACAGATAAAGAGATTCGTTTCATCTTAAAAATACTAAATCAAATCCCATCACTTTTAAAATATAATCTTTATGCTATCTCTTCAAACTCTATTTTTGCTTTTAAAAATGAATCAAATTTTGATATAAAGATGGAGAAGTTAGAAATTTCTCATAAAGAGATTAAGCAGTTGATAGACGCTTCTAATAGTGTAGATAATTTTCTTAAAGAACAATATAGTTTTTTTAAATCAATGAATAATCATAAAATAAATTCTCTTATTTTAAAAATAAAACGAAATAGTATGGAATTTGAAGACTCTTTTAGAATACTATATGAGGATATAAAAAACTTTATAAATCAATCTATAAAAGATGGAAAATTTATAAAAAAGCTACAACTTTTAAAAGAGTTAAAAGAACAAAATATACTTTTTCAATCAACAAATATAGAAGAAATTTCTTTAAATAAAAACTCAATAGCTATCAATATAAAAGAGAGAAAAATCCATCCAGATAATAAAATATTTGATTACATAGATAGTATAAGAGATATGCTTGATAAAAGAAAAATAGAGTTTGAAAATAAAAAAAATGAAAAAGATTTAAGTTACGATATAGATGAAGTTTTAAAGCTTGAAAAAACTATTTATAATTATCCAAAACTACATAAGAAGTTTTTATCTCAAGAAGATGACCTTATAACTTTTTTAGTAAATAGTGGGATAAAAAGTCCTAAATTGCTTGGTGTATTTGTAAGACTTTTAAAAAATTATTCGGCTTCGTATAATGTTGAAGATGATAATTTCATAAAAATAGATTCAAGAGAATATTTAAAGATAACTAAAAGAGAGGTGCAATAATGTTTATAGATGTAAAGGAATTAGTTCCACAACATATGCAAAGAATCTATCAAATCATCTTAAAAGGTGAATTTATAAATGAGAATAGTTCAAGAAAAGGTAACAATGAGATTTATGAAGCGATAGTTAGTAAAGAGACTGAGATAAGAGAGTATTTTAAAGCTATTGGCTATGTGCTTATGAGAAGAGAGGGATATTTTTATTTTGCTCATGATGAAGCATCTAACAGTGCTACAACTTTGGAGAGGATAGTAGATTATATAGATATTGCTAATTTTTTAAAGATACTGGATGTTAATTTTGGTATTGGTTATAGATTTAGACTTGATTCTATTGAAAATATGTTAAATAATAATATAGAGTTACAAGATATAGTGTTTAAGATGAAAGGTATAAATGCAAAAACAAATAGAGAATTTATACAAAAGATTGTTGATAGATTAAAAAAAGATGGTTTTGTAGAGGAACAAAATAGTGCAAATGGTGAATATTTAGTTCTTAACTCTTATGACTATATAGAAGTATTTTTAAATGAGGTAGAAATTTATGAATAAAGATGGATTAAAAAAAATATATCTTATAAAAAGTGCAGGATATGAATTTGCAGAGATTAATCTTGAAAACAACACTTTACTTTTAGGTGAAAGTGGAGTTGGAAAAACAACTATTATGAGAGCGGTATTATTTTTCTATACGATGGATTATTCTGATTCACTTCTAAATCTTAACTCAGATACTAAAAAGTCATTTAATGATTGGTATTTTAGAGAATATAACTCACATATAGTTTATGAATATACAAAAGATGACAATATATTCCTTTTTGTAGTAAGTAAAAGTGGAAAATTACATTATACATTTATAGATATTACAAATTCTACTTTAGGTGTAAAAGAAATCTTTATAAATGAAAAAAAACCAGTAAATTTTGAAAAATTAAATGAAAATATCCAAAAAACTAACCTGATTAATTATACAACAACTATAAAAGATAAATATATAAACCTTTTTCACAAAAGGGATGAGTTTGGTAAAAAAATAAAAAATGATGCACAAGTTGATTTTGCATTATTTGAAAATATTAGATCAAGAAAAGAGTTTGCTAAAACATTGTCAAATATATTTGCTAGTTCATCTGTAAAATCTAGTAGTATTAAAAAAACAATAGTTTCTTTAATCGATAATTCTAGTGCTAAAATAGCTTTAAATGATATAAAAATAAATCTAAATAAGTTTGCTACAGAAAAAAAAGAGATAGAAAGATTTGAAAATAAAATACCAACAATAGAAAAATTATCTGATGAATTTGAAAGCTATCGGCATAATAAACAAGAGTTTAAAAAGTTTGCAAATGAGATAGAATATTTAAAGAAAAATTCCATATTGAAAGCACAAAAGTTAGATGCTAAGCTAGAAGAGAATACTACTAAAAAAGTTGATTTAGAACAAACATATAGAGTTGAATTTTCTATTGATAATAAGAATAAAGAAGATAAAAAATCTGAAATTGATATAAAAAAAGCTAAACTAAATGACCTTATAAAGACAGATAGAAAATATCAACAAAGTAATATCACTAATTTATTGCAAGAGTATAAAAATGAAAAAAATTATAAAGATGAATTTCTAGGAGTTTCTAGCAGATATGATGCATTAACATCAGGTTTAAATGAGATAGAAAGTAAATATAAAAATCTTTTTTTAGAACTGCAACAAAACTATAATTCATCTATTTTAGATATTGAAAAAGATAGTTCAAAAAGTATAGAGGATAAAAAAGAAAAAATACATAATCTTATTCAAAGTAAAGATACTAAAATCAAAAATTCATCAAGTAAGTATATTGGTGAAAAGAATATTTTAGACAGTAAGGAAAAAAATCTAAACAGTGACTTGATAAAAATAAAAGAAGGACTTGCTAAAGCTGAATTTTTTCCTTTTAATAAAGAAAATATTGTTAGGTATGAGGATAATACTAGAAGATATGAGAGAGAACTTTTAACTGTTGAATCATCTTTAAAAAGTAATAGTTTAGATATAAAGCAGATAGAATATGAAATAGAAAATATTAAAATTATTTTAACAAATGATTTAAGTAGTTTAAATGATAGGGTGATAAAAGAGAAAGACTTACTGTATATACAAAAACAAGATATAGAAAAAAAACTTGATTTTGATAGTGAAAATTTATATGGTTACTTAAATAAAAATAATGTGAAGAATAAAGAGAAAATAGTTACATATCTTAAAGATGATATATTATTTTCAAATAAGAAATTTAATG
>JAYEHQ010000046.1:0-30578 GCA_034659595.1 Campylobacterota bacterium | reverse complement strand
GAAATAAATTTTGATAATGAATTTAGTAATGATTATGAGCAGATTAAATTATTAGAAGAGTTGAAATTAGTAAAAATAAACTTAAAAGAGTTAAATAAAAAAGTTCAAAAAGATAAACATAGCTTAGAAGATGAAGCAGCAAATCAAACAAAAGAAAAAAATAGACAAAGAACAATTTTATATAAAGTAAAAGAGGAGTTAGAAACTAAACAAAAAAGTTATATTCAAAATAAAAACCAATCAGAAATAGATTTTAAAAACGCTAAACAGGTAGCAAAAGAGGAAAAAGAAAAGAAAATATCTGAATTAAATTCAAATTATATATCATTAGAAAAAAGTATAGAAATAAATAATGAAAGAGTAGATGAGTTAGCTAAAATAATTGAATCTGTTTCAGTAGATATAAATACTCAAGTAAATAGTGAAATAGAAATTTATAAAAATAAAATAAGAGAGTTTGAATCTTCTAAAAATATAAAAATAAAAAAGATAGAAGAAAAATATAAAAAAGATAAGCAAAACAATGAAGCAGAAAAACTAGAGGTCTTAACAAGTCAAGGTGTAGATGAGAAATTATTAAATGAATTGGTGTCGAAAAAAGAAAAATTAACTAATAAGTTAAATGATATTGATAAATATAGAGCTTATGTAGCTGTATATATTTCGGAATATCAAGATGCAATAAAAACTATACCATTAAAAGAAGATGAACTTATAGTAAATGAATCTGAATTAAAAGAGATAGAAAAAAATTTAAAATCTTTGGAGTTAAATTATAAAAATGTTGATACAAAAATATCTGAAAATATAGATGAGTTAAAAACTATAAAAAATAATTTGAACAATTTTTTAAAGAAATATACTCAAAGAATAGAAAATGAGAAAATACAAAAAAGTATAAAAAATAGTTTGATATTAAATTTTAATGAAAATATAGATGATGATAAAATAGATTATGAAATAATTGATACACTTTTCAATATTTATGAAAAAATAAAAAGTAATGAATCTAAAATAAAATCACTTGTATTAGAGTCATTGAAAAATTTAAAATATAATAATATATTTAAGATAGATATACCAACTGATTTTATTGAAGATGTCCAATATACAAAAACTGCAAAAGAGCTTGTAGAATATATAGCTAAAAATAAATTAGCACCATTAAAAGAGGCATCTTCTGAACAATTTAAAGGTGAAATAAGAAAAATTAAAAAAGAGTTAGATAGTTTTGAAGAGGCTATTTTAGATATACATGGACAAATAAAATCTTTAGCAAATGGCATTAGAAAAGCTGTTGAGTCTTTTAATGTAATAGATAGTATAGAGATAAGACCTGAAGATACAAATAACAATCTTTTATATAGTTTAAAGTCATTATCAACTTTTTATGATGATAATAGTGAAAGTTTTTTAAGTGGTTTATTTAATGAAAATATACAAGAGTCAAAAAAGGTAAAAAATGAGTTAGATAATAAAATATTAGAACTTGTAGATTTACTAAATACTTCAAAAGAGTATCTTGAACTTGAAGATGGTTTTGTATTGGAGTTTAAGATTATTGAAAAAGGTAACAACTTAAAATGGCGACAAAATATAGATGATATAGGTTCAAATGGTACATCCACTTTAGTAAAAAGTATCATAAATATTTCAATGCTTCAAATGGTAAGTAAAAATATAGTAAAAAATAATCAAATAACAAGTCATTGTATTTTAGATGAGATTGGTACTATCTCTACAGATTATTTTAGAGAGTTAAAAGAGTTTGTAAACCATAGTGGATTTGTGTTCTTAAATGGGATGCCTATTGAAGATGATATGCTAATTTCTATGTATCCGACCATTTATGTTGGACAAAATTATGGAAATTACTCAAAAATGATACTTGCTAGTAAAATGGAGATATAAAAATTGAAAATAAATAAAAAAGATTTTTTGAATATAAAAACTTTATTAGAAAAAGGTAGTATTACTGAGGGTAAATTTAAGAACAAAGAAATAATAAATAGTTTAAAACAAAATGATAGTATTTATAGTGGTAAGAAAACTGCTAAAATAAGATATATTCATCTATTAAATGCAAATAATGTGTTTCTATTTTTAAAAAATAATAAATATTTTATTAATTCTATTGATGATATTGATAATTATATTTGTGAGATACTTGATTCTAAAGCCTCAAGGGATAAAATCCAAAAATGGCATAACAATACAAAGTTCAAAGGTTCTGAAAGTTTAAAAGGGTTATATGTCTCATCTATAAACAATATAGATATAAAAATAAATGATGAAATAATTACTATTGTACCAAATAATGGAGTAGGGTATTTTTTATTTTATACTGAAAAAATTGAACTTTTTAAAGATACGATTATAGTTGGAATTGAAAATTATCAAGTAGTTTGGTTTGCTAAAAAGTATAAAAAGTTTTTTAATGATAATGTTTTATTTGTAGTAATAAACTCATATATGCTGAAATGGATAAGTAATTTAGAAAATGAGTATATTCATTTTGGTGATTATGATTTATCAGGTATAGATATTTACATAAATAAAATTATTCCAAAACTTGAAAAATCTAAAAAGCATACTATGTTTATACCTAATAATATAGAACTATTAATCAAAAAATATGGTGATGCTAAACTATATCAACAACAAATAAGGCATAAAGATTTAATTGTGCATGATATAAAAATTAATAAATTGAAAAATTTACTTAATAAATATAAAAAAGCTATTGAACAAGAGGGGATATATTTATGAGTAGAAGAAGTAAAAATAAGCAACCAAAGAAAGAGATTGTATCATTTAGTGAAAAAGATTTTCTGCCAACTACAAGAGAAGAGATGGATAGACTTGGTTGGGATCAGTGTGATGTTATCTTAGTTAGTGGTGATGCTTATATAGATAGTCCTTTCATAGGTGTAGCTATGGTTGGTCGGATGCTTGAGAGAATGGGTTATAGGGTTGGGATGATTGGTCAGCCTGATATTAAGAGTGACAAAGATATAAAAAGACTTGGTGAACCTAAACTTTACTGGGGTGTTAGTGGTGGTAGTGTTGATAGTATGGTTTCTAATTATACAGCTACTAAGAAGTTTAGAAATTCTGATGACTATACCCCAGGTGGTAAAAACAACAAAAGACCAGATAGGGCTTTAAGTGTATATTGTAATCTTATAAGACAACATTTTAAAAATACAGTTCCATTAGTTTTAGGTGGAATTGAAGCATCTCTTAGAAGAGTAAGTCATTATGATTATTGGTCAAATAAGCTTAAAAAACCTGTACTGTTTGATTCTAAAGCTGATATACTTGTTTATGGTATGGGTGAGATAGCGATAGAGCAACTTACAAGTGCTATAAAAGAGGGTAGAGATTATCGTGATATAAGAGGGATTTGCTATATCTCAAAAGAACCTAAGCATGAGTATATTCAACTTCCCTCTCATAAAGATTGTTTAGATACTAAAGAGAAGTATATAGATCTATTTGATAGGTTTTATGATAATAATGACCCTATATCTGCATCTGGACTCTGTGAGCCAGTAGATACCCGTTTTCTGATTCAAAATCCACCTTGTGATTATCTTGATGAGGTAGAGATGGATGCAAATTCTAAACTTCCTTTTACTAGAGAGTTACATCCATACTATGCAAAAAAGGGCAAAGTAAAATGTTTAGAAACTATAAAATTTTCTATCATGACACATCATGGATGCTGGGGTGAATGTAACTTTTGTGCTATAGGTGTACATCAAGGTAGAACTATTCGTACTCGTTCAGAATCCAACATACTAGAGGAAGCAAAAGATTTTAATAAGTACAAAGACTACAAGGGCATCATAAGTGATGTTGGTGGACCTACTGCAAATATGTATGGTTATGAGTGTAACAAAAAGCTTAAAAAAGGTACTTGTGATGATATAAGATGTGTAGATGCCGATAGACTTTGTAAAGTTATGCATGTAAATCATGGACGAAATATCAACCTACTTAGAAAAGTTAGAGAGGTTGATGGTGTAAGAAAAGCATTTGTTGCATCTGGTGTTAGATATGACCTTATAACTGCCGATAAACAACATGGGTATAGTTACTTAAAAGAGATGGTAAAGCATCATATATCTGGACAGATGAAAGTAGCACCTGAGCATACCGTACGACATGTACTAGAACTTATGGGTAAACCTGCAAAAGAAACTTTAGTAGATTTTAAAAAAATGTATGACAAGCTTAACAAAGAAGAGGGTAAAAATCAATTTTTAACTTACTACCTTATAGCAGCTCATCCAGGGTGTACAGAAAAAGATATGCATGAGTTAAAACGATTTACTACAGATGAACTTAAAATAAATCCAGAACAAGCACAAGTTTTTACACCTACACCTAGTACTTATTCAGCAGTAATGTACTATACAGAGATGGATCCAAAAACTCGTAAAAAAATCTTTGTTGAGAAAGATACAAAACGAAAAGAGAAACAAAAAAATATAGTTGTTCAAAAAGATAAATTTTCTAGTGGTTTTTCTTCTTAGATTAGTGATATAGCACTTTTAATAGCATTGATATAAGAGAGAGTTTTAGCTTCACCTTTGTAAGCAATGTCAAAAGCAGTTCCGTGATCGACTGATGTTCTTATGATGGGTAAGTTTAGAGATATATTTACACTTTCATCAAAGTAGAGTGCTTTTAATGGTGTTAGACCTTGGTCGTGGTACATTGCTACAAAATAATTATAATTTTTTCTAGCATGAGGTGTAAAAGCAACATCTGGAACTAATGAACCTATAAAAAGCTCTTTACCTATAATCTTATTTGTTTGTTTGATAGCTTCATCTATCTCTCTTTCCTCATCACCTAAAACACCATTATCTCCAGCATGAGGATTTAATCCTAAAACTGCTACTTTTTTATCACCTATACTTTTATGTAAATCCAAAAAAAATCTTTTTAAATCATCTTTTTTTATAAAAGAGGGTACATCTTTAAGTGGGATATGTTCAGTATATAAAGCTACAAACATCTCTTGGCATCCCAACATCATAATAGCTTCTTTGTTGAAGTGTTTACGAAGTAGGTCAGTATGACCTTTATAATCAAGTCCTGCTAACATCCACGCTTCTTTATGTATGGGCATAGTTACAACAGCATCTGTTTGTTTTGTTTCACAAAGAGAGATAGCACTCATAAAACTATCATAGGAGTATTTTCCAGAAGATGCGTTAGTTGTTCCAACTTGTATTTTAAAATCTCCATCTACGATATGAAGTTTAAAATTATTTGGAATCTCAGTATTTAAAAGTCTGCAAGCTTGTTTTAGTAATTTTTCATTGATGCAGTAAATAGGTTCACAAAGCTTAGAAATCTCATAATGAGCTTTTAGGGCTATCTCCATCCCTATACCGTTTAAATCACCTATACTTATAGCTATTTTTGGTTTATTCATAATTTAAAGTCCTTCAAGTAAAATGTACCAAAGTCTATCTATCTCTTTATCATTTAGAAATAGAGTAGATTTATTTTCAAACAACTCTTTTAATGCTTTTTGATTGATGCTTAGAGTATGGGAACACTCTTTATGTGTTGGTAGATATGCTCGTATGAGAGATACATCATTTTCTATCATTACCCCACATAAGAAACATTCTAGTTCATTATGAAGTCGTCCTTCATGTTCAAGTAGTTTTATATAACTCTCTATTGCTACCCGTTTTGGATTTTGTTTATCCCATTGTAAAGATGCAACTTCTAGTAGTTCAAAATAAAATGCGTCTAATTCCTCTACATCTTTGAGGTGTTTGTAAAATAGTCTTATAAACTCTTGCCATAGTTTTAAAAGTTCACGATTGTTTAGCCATTTAAAACCTATGTGGATAACATCTTTGAGCCTAGAAATAGTAACTTTATAAGATTGTTCTATCTCATAGTCTAGTTTAAATCCAAGGTTAATAGTCCCATGTCTAGCACCATAAAATCTATAAAGTGTATCTAATGAATTTTTTCTAATTATGGTAACTATTAAATCTTCATCTTTGACTTTGTTTAGATTTATTATAAAACCTTGCATTAGTAAATATTTTTAATCACTCTCTACAAATATAGCATCAAGTAAGCCATCAACAAATTCATATTTGTCAAATGGTGTTAAGTTTTCTGGTTGTTCACCTGTTCCTACGAAAAGTATAGGAAGTTCAAGTGCATAGGCTATACTAAAGATGCTACCACCCTTTGCAGTTCCATCTAGTTTTGTGATGATAATACCATCTACCCCTATCATCTCATTAAAAGCTTTTGCTTGTGCTATGGCAGAGTTACCTTGTGTACCATCTAGTATAAGAATAGTTCTATGTGGTGAACCAGCATGTGATTTATCACAAATACGATTTATCTTTTTAAGTTCATTTGCTAAGTTTGTTTGAGTGTGAAGTCTTCCTGCTGTATCAATGATAACATTATCAAACCCCTTTGCTTTTGCAGAATCGATTGCATCATAAGCAACAGCTGAACTATCATGACCTTGTTTTGAAGAGACTATGGGAATATCTAATTTTTGAGACCAAAGTGTTAGTTGTTCTATAGCTGCGGCACGAAAAGTATCACCAGCTCCAAGCATAACTTTTTTACCTTCATTTTTATATCTATGAGCTAGTTTTGAGATGGTAGTAGTTTTTCCAGCACCATTTACACCAACTATAAGTTCAACAAAAGGTGCTTTAAATTCAGGTTGAGTATATGAAGTGTGTGCAAGAGTAGATAATAATTTTGAACGCAAAATTTCTCTAGTGATTTTTTCTTGATAAGTTTGCTCAAGAATTATCTCAACTAAATCATACTCAACATCAGCTTCTAGTAAAATATCTTCAATTTCATCTTTTGTAAAAGTAATCTTTTTCTTAGGTACTATAGATTTTATAGCCTCAGTAGTTTTTTGAAGTGATTTTTTAATAAATCCAAACATTTTTTAATCCTCTTATTTTTCTAAAGCTCTTTTAATATCACTCTCTATAAATTCCTCTTCAACCATTCCAACATAATGATTTATAAGTTTGCCATCTTTGTACATTGCCATTAGAGGGATAGGAAATCTTTTTCCAACATCTAAACTAGAAGCAACAGCATCTATAAGGCGTTTGTTTTCAGGAGAGTTTACAAATGTATAATTTGCATTATTTTTTGTTTTAAAATCATTTAGTTTTTCATTGCTAATAGGTGTTTCAATAGTTAATGCAATAATGATTAAGTCATCTTTATATTTTTCTTTTAAAGAGCTAAGATGTGATACTGCTGCTCTACATGGTGGACACCAAGTTGCAAATATATCCAAGATGATTATTTTATCCTCAGCATTTTGAAGTATAAAACCATTATTTTGTTTTTTGATAATATATTTAGAATTATCTATTGCTGTAAGATGGTACTCATTTTCATTAATAACTTTTTTTTCAATTGCAGTTACTGGTTCTTGTGCTTGTTTAGCATCATTACCACAACCATTAAAAAATAGTGTTAAGACTAAAAAACTAGATAAAAGTGCTGTTTGTTTCATTTGTTTATCCTCATACGATATTATTTTAAGTGGAATGAAATTTTACCATAAAGATTTAAGATGCCTCTTACAAAAAAAATATTTAGAAAAACTTGTTTAGATAATTTGAAAAACTATTCAAAACACAACAAGGTTTATAAAGATTCGTTAATAAATAATCGATTATTAAAAGAGTTAAAATATATAAAAAATAAAAAGATACTTTTCTACTGCCCGTTACCAGATGAGGCAAATATCTTAAAAGTACTGAAAATAATGAGAAAAACAAATCATATTTTAGTTCCATTTATGGTAGGTAAAAGCTTTAAAGTAGTACCATATAGGTTGCCACTAAGAAGAAATAAATTTAATATTTTTGAAGCTGGTAACACATATAAAAAAATAAATAAAATAGATATAGCTATAGTGCCTGCAGTTGGAGTTGACTCAAATTTACAAAGAATTGGTTTTGGAAAAGGGATGTATGATCGTTTTTTTGCAAAACTAAAAATCAAACCATATACAATTTTTATACAACCAGAAATTTGTTTTACAAAAGAAACTGTTTGTGATGATTATGATGTAAAATGTGATGTACTACTTACACCAAAGGTTGTAGTTAGAAAATGAGGAAAAAATGTTAAATGAGATACTATTAGGTGGATCAATTGCTACCATAAGTGGATTTTTTGGTTTTTTCATCTCTAAAAAAATAACAAGTGCAAATTTTGATATTTATATTGATCAAGCAAAAGCAAAAGCGAGTGTGATAGAAAATGAAGCACAAACGCTATTGCAAAAGTCTAGTTTAAAGTCTCATGAGATTGAACTAGAAGCTCAAAAAAAGTTTGATAGTGTTAAACAAAGAGTAAAAGAAGATTTTGCTCAAAGAGAAGATGATATAACACAAAAAGAACAAAATTTTAAAAGATATAAGCAAAATGAAGAAAATAAAATTCATAATGAACGAACATCTTTAAAAGCACAAAAAGTTAATTTACAAAGAAATGAAAAGTCGTTAGAATCACTACAGAAAAGCTATGAAGACAAGATTGATGAAGCACTTCATGCAATAGAACATAGTGCAGGGATGACAAAAGATGAAGCACAAAAAGTTTTACTTGAAAAAGTGGAAGAAAAGTCTCGTTCAGAGATAGCTCATATAGTTAGAAAGTATGAGAACGAAGCAAAAGAACAAGGTAAGAAAAAAGCTGATTATATTTTAGCTCAAGCTACTAGTCGTTTTGCTGGTGAATTTGCTTCTGAGAGATTAACAAATTTAGTTCATTTGGAAAATGATGAATTAAAAGGTCGTATTATTGGTAAAGAGGGTAGAAATATTAAAGCTCTCGAAACTATACTTGGTGTAGATATAGTCATAGATGATACACCTAATGCGATACTTGTAAGTAGTTTTAATCTTTATCGTCGAGCAATTGCTACGAAAACTTTAGAGCAACTTATAGCAGATGGTAGAATCCAACCTGCTCGTATAGAAGATATATTTGAAAAAGTTACAGATGAATTTGAAGCTGGTATATTAGCTGAGGGTGAAGAACTTGTTGCAGATATGGATATAGGTGTAATGAATCCAGAACTAATGAAACTTATAGGTAAGCTTCGTTATCGAGCATCTTATGGACAAAATGCTTTAGCACATACCTTGGAAGTTGCTCATTTAGCTGGTGTTATGGCATCTGAGATGGGTGGGGATGCAAAACTTGCAAGAAGAGCAGGATTATTGCACGATATAGGTAAAGCACTTACTCACGATTTTGAAGGAAATCATGTTGATTTAGGTGCAAATATTTGTAATAGATATAATGAACACTCTATTGTGATAAATGCAATATATGCACATCATGGGCATGAAGAGATAGATACTATAGAGTGTGGAGCCGTTTGTGCGGCAGATGCTCTCTCAGCTGCACGACCAGGGGCTAGACGAGAAGTTTTAGAGAGTTTTTTAAAAAGAGTAACAGAGATAGAAGATATAGCATCTTCACATACTGGTGTAAAACAAGCTTATGCTATAAATGCTGGTAGAGAAGTAAGAGTGATAGTAAATGCAACGCTAGTAAATGACGATGAATCTGTTTTAATGGCACGAGAAATTGCTAAAGAGGTAGAAGAAAGAGTTTCATATCCTGGTGAGATAAAAGTGAATGTTATAAGAGAAAGTAGGGCTATAGTTTATGCAAAATAGATATAAATGAGTCTTTATGACTCATTTATAATTTTTTGAATATCATCGGCTAAAACAACATTTTCACATTTATATATGATGTTATCTTTACTTTTATAAATAATCATAGTTGGAAATTGAAAAATATCATACTCTTCCGCAATATCTGGTGCTTGTACACAGTCTAGTGAAAGAATAGATATATTGTCACTCATCTCATCAAGTTCTTCCAATTCACTCTCAAGTGCATAACATGGTTCACAAAATTCAGAACCAAATTTCAAAATAACAATATTATCAGTGTTAAATTCTCTCTCTAAAACCTCTTTAAAATTATTATCATCTACCTCATATATCGCCATATTAACTACCTTTGTTTTAGTTTAAATTTTTACTCTATCTTCTAATGCACGAGTTAGAGATAATACATCTATATTTTCAAGACTAACTCCAGTTGGAATACCTTGTGCAATTCTTGTAAAATTAAGTTCATAGTTGTTTAACTTATCTTCTATGTAAAGAATTACGGCATCGTTTGCAATAGAAGGTGTAAGTGCAAATATCACATCTTTGATACCTGATTTTACAATTTTTTCAAGATAGGAGATGCTTAACTCTTCTAAAGATTCTAAAACAAAATACCTTCCATCAAAAAGTCCATTTTCTTCTAAAAGTAATATGTCTTTTGGATTTTCAACGATACATAATTGTTCTATATTTCTACTCTCATCACAACATATAAAGCAAAGTTCATCTTCACTCATACCACCACACGAACGACATCTTTTAAGACTTCCTAATGCATCTTCTATAGCATGAGATATTTTCATACCTATAAAGCTATCACGCATAGTCATGTGGTAAGCTAGTCTTGTAGCTGATTTTTTCCCTATGGTTGGAAGTTCACTTAATGCATCAACTAAGCGATTGAATTTTTCTAATGAGTTTTTTTTCATCTATATATCTCTTTTTTTGGGAAGTAATACCCAAAGTTTAAGAGATGATTTTAACATTCCTGCTTTTTGAGTTGCATCTACACCATAACCTAAAAATAAATCAGCTCGGATTGTCCCTTTGATAGCACCGCCAGTATCTTGTGCCATAACAATTTTACTAAATTTATCATCACCTATAGTTGAATCCAAATAAAGCATAGTTCCTAGTGGTATATATCTTGGGTCAACAGCTATTGAGCGTTTCGGAGTTAGTTCAATACCTAATGAACCAGTTGCAGGTTTATCACTTTTGCTAAAAAATACAAGAGATTTATTGTAGTTTAGCACTTCATTTACTCTTGATGGATTTTTTTCTAACCAAGCTTTTATACTTTGAAGAGATATATCTTCTTTTTTAATTTCACCTAAATTTATAAGGTATCTACCAATCGCTCTGTATTTATGACCATTTTGGTTAGCATAACTTATAAATATAGTTTTGCCATTTTCCAATATAACACGCCCAGAACCTTGTATTTCTAAAAAAAATAGGTCTATTTTAGAATCTGTATAACAAATAATTTCAGAATTTATATGTTTTAGTTGTGAACGATTATAGTAAGGTATAAGTTTATTATTAACTAATCTACCACGAAGTCTATAGTTTTTTAAATTTGGATAGATTGAACTTAGATTTACAGTGATTAAGTCTTTTGGTGTTTTATATATAGGATATTTATAGATAGAAGTTTTTTCTAATGAACCATAAAGTTGAGCTTCGTAATAACCTGTTAAAAGACCATCTGTTTTAGCATCTTTTGTATTTATCTCAAAAGGTGAAAAATTATTTTGTAAGAATAGTTTAGCATTTTTTGTTTTTAATGCATCTAGACATAGTCCATTGTATAGTTTTTT
Organism: Campylobacterota bacterium; assembly: GCA_034659595.1. Lineage (GTDB taxonomy): Bacteria > Campylobacterota > Campylobacteria > Campylobacterales > Sulfurimonadaceae > Sulfurimonas. Next base: position 19,012 of record JAYEHQ010000046.1, on the reverse strand, counting down.
TGTTTTTTTTGTTTTACAACTATTTATGAAAGAGTTTAATGCTTCATTATGATTTTCATTTTGCCAATTAGCAAGGTTTGAAAAATCTTTTTGAACTAAATGTGTTTTTGGCATTTTATCTGATAAAACCTGTGGAGTCTTAGAGCATCCTAAAAAAATAAATAATGGTAATAAAAATATTAGTAGTTTCATAAATCGAATTATACTATATTAAACTAAAAACGGTATAATCGCTAAAAATAATTTTAGAGGTAGAACTATTTATGCAAGATTTAAGTTATTATGAAATTTTAGAAGTATCTCAATCAGCAGATAAAACAACGATAAAAAAAGCGTATAGAAAGATGGCTAAAAAGTATCATCCAGATAAAAATGCAGGTGATAAAGAAGCTGAACACAATTTTAAACTATGTAATGAAGCTTATCAATGTTTAAGTGATGATAAACAAAAAAGTATTTATGATCGTTATGGTAAAGAGGGCTTACAAGGCATGGGAGGCGGTGGCGGTCGTTCTTCTGGAGGTTTTGATGATTTAGGTTCTATGTTTGAAGAGATGTTTTCAGGATTTGGTGGCGGTGGTGGTTCTCGCCGTCGTCAAAATCCAGCAGATATGGAAAAATATCCACTTGATATGAATATAGATATGAGTATTAGCTTTCAAGAGGCAATATTTGGGATAGAAAAAGAGATAGAATTTCGATACAAAAATGCTTGTAAATCTTGTAAAGGAACGGGTGCTAAAGGTGGTAAGCTTTCAACTTGTTCTCAGTGTAAAGGTCAAGGTCAAGTTTATATGAAACAAGGTTTCATGACTTTTTCTCAAACTTGTCCAGTTTGTCAAGGTTCTGGTGAATCACCAGGTGAGAATTGTAGTGATTGTCGTGGTAGTGGATATAAAGAAGTAAAAGAAAAAATCACTATAAAAATACCAAAAGGTATAGATGATGGTAATCGTTTAAGAGTTTCAGGGAAAGGAAATGTTGGTAAGCGGGGTACTCGTGGTGATTTATATGTAACCTTTAATGTTCAAGCAGATAAGCACTTTCAAAGAAATGGTAATGATGTATATATATCTATCCCAGTATTTTTCACTCAAGCAGTTGTTGGTGAGAGTATAACTATACCTTCATTGACTGGTGAGTTAGAATTAGAATTAGATGTAGGAACAAAAGATAAACAACACTTTACTTTTAGAGGTGAGGGTATTGATGATGTTCATGGTCATGGTAAAGGTGATTTGATAGCACAGATAGAATTAACATATCCAAAATCTTTAAACTCAGAACAAGAAGAGCTTTTATCTAAACTACAAGAGTCATTTGGTATAGAGTCAAAACCTCATGAGGGAGTTTTAGATTCTGCAATAGATAAAATGAAGGGTTGGTTTAAGTGAACAAAATAAATCTTCAAAAAAAACTTGCAAGTTTAGCTTTAGCTATGTTTAGAAAAGATTTTTTTGGGATTTATCATGGTTCTATTTCCGCTAAAACAGAATCACATCGTTTTATTATAAATACTAAAGAAGCTGTATTTGATGCTTTGAATGAAAAATCTCTTATAGAATTATATTTTAAGAAAGATTATCGTTGGAATCAAGCGAGTATAGATGCTTCTATTCATCGTAATATTTATGAACAAATTTCAGATGCAAAGTTTATCTCTTTTTCAATGCCACCTTTTACAACTGCATACTCTTTGGAGCATAATCTCATATCTCCAAAAGATTATTTTGGTTATAAAGAGATAGGTTCTATAGAGATAGTAGATCCAAAACAGTTTGATGATTGGTATGAAAGAGCTGAATCTCTTATAGCACACTATTTTCAAAGTAAAAAAACTGACATAATGGTAATTCGTGGATATGGTGTTTATTCTTTTAATAGAGACCTCCATCAAATGGCAAAGAAGTTGGCTATTTTAGAAAAAAGTTGTAGGCTTTTGATGCTTGATGATAAAAAAGATAATTTAAATTTTGATTAATAATAAAAAGGGTATATAGATGGATAATTACAATGTGTTAATGGACTATGTAAAACATATAGAGGAAGCGTTTATTATCTCAAAAACAGATAAAAAAGGTATTATAACTTATGCTAATGATTTGTTTTGTGAGATAAGTAAATATAGTAGAGAAGAACTTATAGGAAAACCACATAATATTGTAAGGCATCCAGATGTTTCACCAAAAGTTTTTGAACTTTTATGGAATACAATAGAAGATAAAAAAATATTCAAAGGTGTTCTTAAAAATAGAAATAAAAATGGTGAAACTTATATTACAGAGATAAAAGTATTTCCTATTGTTGTAGATGATGAAATTATTGAGTACATTTCAGTAAGAACAGATATAACAACTTATGCAAAAGAGAAAGAGGATGATATTTCTTTAGCAAAACAAAATTTTAAAAATGAGCGAACAAGATTTAAAGAGTTGTCAAATATAGCATATACAGATGCATTAACAAAAGTATTTAATAGATTGAAATTTGATGAACTAGCAGAGGTAGAAATACTGAGTGCTGAAAAATTTGAGTTGCCATTAACTATAGCTCTAATTGATATAGATCATTTCAAAAAATTTAATGATAATTATGGACATTTGATAGGTGATGAAGTTCTTATAATGATGGCTCAAAATGTAAATGATTCTTTAAGAAATACAGATATATTTGCAAGATGGGGTGGGGAAGAGTTTGTTATACTTTTTAAAAGTACAGAGTTAGAATCGGCACGAATTGTATCTGAGAAATTAAGAGAAGGTATTTCAAATCTAGAACATAAAATAGCTGGAAATATTACAGCAAGTTTTGGATTGACGCAATATAAAAAAGATGATTCATTAGAATCTATATTAAAAAGATGTGATGAAGCTTTATATGAAGCAAAAGCAAATGGTAGAAATAGGGTAGAAGTTAGAAAATGAATGAAAATATAGTAAAAATACTAGAGATATGGCATAAGCATTTTCAAGATGAAGAAAATCAATATACAGAGTTTGAAGCATCTGATATAGAGTATTTTATAGGGTGTATGCTTTATACAAAATTTGCATTTTCACATGCTCTTGATACTATGAAAACTATAGATTTGAGTTATGATTTTTTAGAAAACTGTGGTCAAGATGAATATGCAGAGATAGAAAAAATTATAAGTAGTATAGAGATTTCTGATGAAAAAGAAAAAATAGATTTTTTACAAAATTTTATAAAAGAATCAAAAGAAAAATATACTCAAGATGAGTTGTATCTTTTAGATAGATTAGAATATCATGTAGAAGCATTGGCTGATAGATATGAAAAGGATATAAAAGCAAAACAGGTTGTTTTTCAAAAACCAACTAAAAGTAAAAATCCTCTTTTATGAAAAAATATCTTATAACATCGAGAGAATTTTGTCATGAACAGCTAAAAGAGTATTTGCCAGAGTATGCTTTATATAGAGATAAATCAAATCCAGATTATACTATACAAGCATCACATTTTGTAGAGACTTGTAATCAGTTTGAAAATATAAAAAGTTTTTTACATCAAAATATAGATTTAGCTCAAAAGTTAGGTTCAACTGGTGTGCATCTAACATCAAAGCAAATAGAGCTAATACCAGATGCTAAATCTAAAAATCTTGAAGTTATAGTAAGTACACATACTAAAGCTGAAGTTTTAAAAGCTCAAGAGTTAGGTGCAGATGCAGTAACTTATAGTCCCATTTTTGCATCTCCTAATAAGGGTGAGCCTAAAGGGGTAGGGGATTTAAAAAATCTTTTAGTAGAAACAGAGATAAAAGTTTTTGCTTTGGGTGGAGTTATTGATTTAGAGCAAATAGAAATACTTAAAGATACTGGTGTATATGGTTTTGCATCTATTAGGTATTTTGAGAATTAGCTGATTAAAAACTTACTTAACCAAAAATCTTTATAAATTTTAGTTAAACCCTCTATTAAATCTACTAATTTAAAATCTATATCTTTATTGTCATAAGCACTAATGATTTCATAAAAAGTTTCAAAAATAATTCTGTCATTTTTATCCATATCTATAAATTTACCATTTTTGATATTATTTAATTTTTCTTTCTCTTCAATCGTTTTTTTACTTTTTACTTTTGGAGACCTAGCATCTCTAAAAAGTCTAAATTTTGTATTTTTATCATTTATAACTATAGAATTAAAATTTTTCAATCTACTTATGAATTGATTAGCTTCTAAATTTAAAAAGCCTACTACATAAGTATATTTATGATTTGAAATTTTTATATGTTCTGGAAAAACTTTTTTCATTTTTATAAAATCTATTTTTAAATTATAGATATTTTTGATAGCTAGTATAATAGTTCTAAGTTTACCAGCATCATCAGCATCATTAATTATATATGGCGTTTTATAATTTAGTTCCATTTCATTATATTTTTTTTCTATAAATTGCTCTATATTTTCTGAAATAGGTTTTAACTCTATTTTTTTACCACTCAATTTATTGATAGCTATTTTTAGCTCTTCTACCTCTTTAGTTAAAAGTTCTAGTTTCTCTTCAGTGGTAAAAATATCATTATCTGGTAATGGGATTTCGTGAATTATATGTTTAAAATAGTTATTTGCTTGATTGATTGTACTTCTGATAGATGAAAGTTTTGTTATTTCATTATAGTGATAGCTATTGAAAATATGGTCTAAATTTATATCATAAAGATTTGCTCTCTCCTTTAGAAGATTTATAAGTTTATCTTTTGATGGTTTTTGTAGTTTTATAATCTCACTACCTAATCTATCTGTTATGGAAGAATCAAAATTATTACAAAAATTTATCCATCTATCTGGAAATAGATTTATAATTATTAAGGTATTTGGTGTATGTGTAATTAACTCTTTAAGTGACTCCCCAAATTTCATAAGAAGTTCATTATCATATTTCATAGATTCTAGTTGGTCAAAACATAAAATCATTGGTTCATCAAAAATAGATAATTTTCCAAGAAGAGAGATAGCTTGAAGTGCAAATTCTTCTTTTGAATAATCATTATTCCAAGGTATTAAATCTACAGAATTTAATTCATCTGCATCAATCTCATTACCACCTAAATATCTTAATATAATTTCTCTTTTTGATTCATCTTTATAGTATGTATATTTAAGTAAAGCTTTTAAAAGATTTTCAGAGATTAAGTCACTTGATTTTTCACTTTTCAACCATTTGAGCATCATCTTTGTTAAAGTCTTCCAGTTATTACTTTTCTGTTTTGAAGAATCTTTACCAAATTTTTCATAAATACTTAGATGATTTTGAGATAAAATATCTTTAATTTTTGATTTTACTTGAGTAATCTTATTGTTTTCAATATCATTTATTATGATTTTTGAAAATGATTTTGCAAGAAGATATTCAAGTTGTGAATATTTTGAATTATCTATTTTTTCTTTAAATGATTCTATCGTTCTTGCATAAATATGAAATAAAACAGAGTTTGGATTATTTGGTTGTCTTATAAATAAAAAACGGTTTGTTTTTGAAACATTTTTTACAAATCTCATCATTAAGTGAGTTTTACCAATACCTGCTTCACCTAAAACTACAAGAGATTTTGTTTGATTATTTGTGTCTTTTTTTATCTCATTTAGCGTTAGTAGAAGTTGATTAAATTGATTTTTATAAATATCATTAAAATCATAATGCGTTTGAAAAGGGTTATCTACTTTTGAACTATTAAAAGGGTTGTTTTCTTTTGCAATAGATTTTGTGCTGGATATATCTAGCAGTAGTTTGTATAGTTTATATGTAAATATAGCATCATAACTTGCACGATGAGCTATATCTTCATTGAAAAAGTTTTCATTGTGTTTGATATTTAGGTAAGTAGATAAGTTTTTTAATGAATAACTTTCTATATCTATTAACTCTTTAGCTAACTCTATAGTACAAATAGAATCATATTTGAATGTTAAATTAATTTTATTAAAACTATTTTGTAATATTTCAACATCATGTTTTACATAGTGACCAACTATAGTTTTATCTGTGGCTATAGTATTGAATTTTATAAGAATATTTTTTAAATCTTTTTCATCTGTAACAAACTCTTCAAATATAACTTCACCACTAGAATTAACTACGGCTATTTCTGAAATTGTACCTTTACCCTCTGTATCAACTACTATGAAATCTTTCATCTTTTAACCTTACGCTTAAATTTTAGATTTTATAAATCGTTCCATTTCCTTAACTATCTCTTCGATACTTCTTTCACCAGAAAGTTCTTTTAAAATATTTTTAGAAGTATAAAAATCTTGAATCTCTTTAAGTGGTTCAGTATAAACTTTCATACGGTTGTTAAATACTTCTGTATTGTCATCATCACCACGAGAGCGACCAAGAACTCTATCTCTTGCAGTCTCTTCACTAACGGCTACCTCTATAACACTAATAAGTTCAAGTGAATTTTCATTAGATAAATAAGCATCTAATTTATTCATTTGTTCTATACTTCTAGGATAACCATCTATTATAGTTGTATCTGTTGGGGAGTTTTTTATAGCATCTACTATAGTTTCTATAGCCATATCAATAGGAACAATATTTCCCTTAGACATATAGCTTTCTAAGATTTTACCTCTATCACTTCCAGATGCAACCTCTGCACGAAACATATCACCAGCCGAGTAGTGAGTAATATTTTCATTTTTTTCAGCTATTAACTCAGCATCTGTAGTCTTACCAGAGCCAGGAGCTCCAATAATTAAAAATAGCTTTTTCACTATTTTACACTTTCTCTTAGACGGATATGTAAATCTCTAAGTTGAGTATTATCAACTGCACTAGGTGCTTTTGTTAATATACAAGAAGCTTTTTGAGTTTTAGGGAATGCGATAACATCACGGATACTTGCAGTTTTTGAGATAAGCATCATAAGTCTATCAAAACCTAAAGCAAAACCACCATGTGGAGGTGCTCCAAATTTAAGTGCATCTAGTAAGAAACCAAATTTTTCACGAGCTTCTTCCTCTTCGATACCAAGAAGTTTAAACACTTCCTCTTGAACTTCCTCTTTATGGATACGGATAGATCCACCACCAAGTTCAGTACCATTTAAAACAATATCATAAGCGATAGACTCTATCTCTTCAACATCATCTTTATCAGTATCTTTAGGTTGTGTAAATGGATGGTGAAGTGCTTTAACTCTTCCATCTTCAACTTCAAACATAGGAAAATCTACTACCCATACAAATTCATATTTATTAGGGTCAATAAGATCCATTTTTTCATGCTCTGCTATGAAGTTTCTAAATCTACCCATATAATCCCATACAGTTTTTTTATCGCCTGCACCAAAGAATACAACATCACCAACTTCAAGTTTAGTTCTTTCTATAAGAAGTGCAACATCTTCTTCTGAAAAGAATTTGATAAGTGGACCTTTAAGACCATCTTCTTTCATTTGAAAGTAACCTAGACCATGTGCTCCAAATTTTCTTACAAATGTTTCAAAACCTTTCATCTCTCTTTTTGAGAAAACTAAGTCAGCTCCTGGAACTTTTAAAGCTTTTATACGGTTTTTATGTGGTTGTTTAGCAATACTAGTAAAGATTTCATTATCACATCTTTCAAAAATATCTATAACATCAACCATCTCAAGACCATATCTCATATCTGGTTTATCTGAACCATAAAGTTCCATAGCATCGTTATAAGTTATACGGTTAAAAGGTGGTTTTACATCTATTTCACAAGCTTTAAACATTGCAACAAGTAAATCTTCTGCTACCTTGATAACATCTTCTTGATTACAAAAACTCATCTCAACATCAATTTGAGTAAATTCAGGTTGTCTATCTGCTCTTAAATCTTCATCACGGAAACATTTTGCGATTTGGAAATAACGATCAAATCCACCAACCATAAGAAGTTGTTTGAAAAGTTGTGGTGACTGAGGAAGTGCATAAAACTCACCATCATGAACACGAGATGGAACAAGATAATCTCTAGCACCCTCTGGAGTAGATTTAGTTAAGATAGGAGTTTCAACTTCTAAGAAACCATTTGTATCAAGAATGTTTCTAGCTGCGATTGCTGCTTTTGAACGAAGACGGAAAGACTCATATAAATCAGGATCACGAAGTTCTAAGTAACGGTATTTTAGAGTTGTTTCTTCACCAACACTTTTATCACCAATAACAAATGGTGTAGGAGCTGATTTATTCTCAATAATAAGTTCATCTACTACTATCTCGATAGCACCAGTTTTAAGACGAAGATTTACTAAACCTTCACCACGATGACGAACTTTACCTTTAGCTATTAGTACAAACTCATCACGAACTTTATCAGCAGTCTCATGTGCTTTTTTACTATCTTCAGGGTCACAAGTAAGCTGTATTAAACCAGTTTTATCACGAAGATCTATAAAAATAATCCCACCATGATCACGGTAACTATTAGCCCAACCAGCTAAAACAACATCTTGCCCAACATTTTCTTCAGTTAATTCTGTACAGTAATGACTTCTCATATATAATAAGTCCTATATTAATAATTTTCGCGATTATAGCTAAAATTATGTTAATTGACCAGCTAAACAACCACTACTAAAAGACCATTGTAAATTATATCCACCACATGGTCCATCTATATTTATAACTTCTCCACAAAAGTATAAACCATTTATAATTTTGCTTTGCATTGTTTTTGGATTTATCTCTTTTAGGTTTATGCCACCTCTTGTTATCATAGCCATTTTAAAACCATCACTTCCAATAATTGTTAATGGTGTAGATGCTAGTAAAGTAAGGAGTTTAGCTTTATTTTTTCCATCTATTTTGGAAAAGGAAAGGTTAGTATCTATATTTGCTAATTTACAAAGTTCATTAGATAAAGCTTTTGGAAGTAGGGTAGATACAGCGTCTAAAATATTACCTTTTTGTTTTTTTAACTGTTTGAAAATTTCATCTTCATTCATATCATTTGTTAGCTTTAAAACTATAGGTACTTCTTTATATTTTGACAATAATGGAGTGATTTCTCTAGCAAAATCTAAAACTACAGGACCTCTAATGCCTTTTTTTGTAAAGATTAAATCACCAGTAGCTTGAAGTTTTTTATATTTTTTTATATCTATTTTTAGTTTTACTTTGGCTATAGTATCAGCACGACAATTTTCAACCCACTTTTCTTTGGTATGAAGTGGTAACATAGCTGGATATGCTTGAGTTACAGTATGACCAACATCTTCAGATAAACTATAACCATCCCCATTAGCCCCAAGTGTGGGAAAACCTAAGCCACCAGAGGCTAAAATTATATTTTTGCATCTATATATTGTATCTTGTGTTTTAAGTCCTGTTATCTCTTTTTTATCATAAAGTAATTCTTCAACTTTTTGTGAGCAAATAGTTTCTATATTTAACTCTATCATTTTTTTTTGAAGTGCTGAGATGATTGTTTGGGAGTTATGAGAAGTTGGAAAAACTCTTAAACCATCCGGAGCATGAGTTTCAACACCAATACCATTGAGAAATTTGATAAGTGCATTGTGGTCTAAAGCTTTAAGAGCATCTTGCATAAACCGCCCATCACGACCAAAATGACTCATAAACTCTTCATTTGAAAGTGTATTTGTAATATTACATTTTCCACCACCTGTAGCTTTTAGTTTTGAAGCTATTGAGGGAAGTTTTTCTAAAACTAGTACACTGTTATTGTTTTGAGCTGCAACTATAGAAGCCATAATACCACCAGCCCCAGCCCCAATTACTATTAAATCATAAATCATGTTGTAATTTTAGTATAATATTATTATGAAAACATTATATGGTGATAGAGAGAAGTGTTATAGGTGTTATAGACCCAAAAGTTCTTGTATGTGTGAGTATATTGAGCCTTTTGAAACAAATACAAAATTTGTAATACTTATGCATCCAAAAGAGTTTAAGAAAGTAAAAAATAATACTGGTCATTTTACACATCAAAGTTTGACAAATTCAGAACTTTTTATAGGTGTTGATTTTTCAAATCATAATAGAGTAAATGAGATAATATATGAGTATGAAAGTTTTATACTGTTTCCAAGTGAAGATGCTATAAATTTAAGTAAAGAAAAATCTGAAACTATAAATAAAACAGATAAGAAAATAGCTATTTTTTTAATAGATTCAACATGGGCTTGTACTAAAAAAATGTTTACTCAAAGTAAAAATTTACAAAAATTAAATCATATGAGTTTTGAAACCTCTCGTGTATCGCAATATAAGATAAAAGAACAACCCGAACAACATTATCTATCAACTATAGAATCAACTTTAGTTGTTTTAGAATTATTAAATGATTTAAACATTGAAGAGATTGAAAATAGTTTTTTAGATAATTTCTTAAACCCTTTTATAAATATGATAAAATATCAGCAGAAATTAATTGAAAATCCTTTAAGTAATTCAGTTAGATTTAGACCAAGGAGAGTGTAATGCAATTAAAAACATATCTTTTTAATAATGGTGAATGGAATGAAAAGTTAGATAAAAATTTAGATTCTTCAAAGACGCTTGTAATTGTTTTTGGGAGTATAAATATATCAAAAATAAAAAAAGGATTAGATGACATATTAAGTTGCTATTCTAATTCAACCATTATTGGTTGTTCAACTGCTGGGGAGATATATCAATCAGAAGTTTTTGATGATTCTATCAGTATATCAGTAATCCACTTTGAAAAAAGTAGATTTAGAGTAGTTACAAAAGAGGTGAAAGAGGAAGATTCTTTTAAGACAGGTAAAGAGATTGTAAATGAATTAAAAGAGGATGATTTAAAATCTATATTTATTTTATCTAATGTTTTAAGTGTTAATGGTTCTGAATTAACTAAGGGTATAAATGAAAATCTTCCAAAAAATTGTGCAGTTACTGGTGGTTTGGCAGGTGATGGAGTAAATTTTAATAAAACATGGATAATTGTAGATAATCAATTCGTAGAAAATTATATTTGTATAGTTGGATTATATGGCGATAGTTTAAGGGTTAATTATGGTTGTAAGTCAGGTTGGAGAAGATTTGGGATAGATAGAAAAGTAACTCATTCATTTGATAATATTTTATACTCATTAGATAATAAACCAGCTTTAGAATTATATAAAAAGTTTTTAGGAAGGAAATCATTATCAGAATCTACTTTGAATTTTCCATTAATGGTATTTGAAGATGGTCAAAAAGAAGCAAAATTTAGAGCTATAAAGGCTATTAATGAAGAAAATAGCTCTATTATTCTAGCTGGAAATATTCCACAAAACTCAATTGTTTCATTTGCTATGGCAAAATTTGATGATCTTATAAATGGAGCAGAAGAAGCTTCTGAGCAGATTTATAAAGGTTATAATAACAAAGAGGTAGCTTTATGCTTAGGTGTTAGTTGTATAGCTAGAAGAGTTGTACTGAAACAACAAGTAGAAGATGAACTAGAAGCAATAGTTGATACTCTAGGAAAAAATGTATCTACAGTAGGTTTTTATTCTTATGGTGAATTTTCAAAAGGTAAATCAGATTATTGTGATTTTCATAATCAGACTATGGCATTAACATTAATATATGAGGTTTTAGATGACAACAAATAAAATATTAAAAAGACAACTTAAAAAGGCTGGTATAGATAATTCTGAAGCACCTACTAAAGAGTCATTTGAAAAGTTATTAGCATTAGTTGAACAGTCATATCAAGATAGTGATGATACTCGTCGTATGATGGAGTATTCCTTAGATATATTTTCACAAGAGATGCGAGAAGCAGTAGATGAGTTAGAATTTGCTCATAAAGAGGTTGAAAAAAAAGATAAACTTATGTTTCAACAATCTCGTTTTGCTCAAATGGGTGAGATGATAAGTATGATAGCCCATCAATGGAGACAACCTTTAAATTTTATAGGAACTACAACTGCTGCAATTCAATTTGATGTTTTTTTTGATAAATTAGATAAAGATGAATTGATTAAACATACTGATAATATTTCTCATCAATCTCAGTATTTAAGTGATACAATAGATGATTTTAGAAATTTTTTTAGAAGCGATAAAGGTGTAGAGATAATTACTTATTCAGATTTAGTATGTAGTGTCTTAAATATAATAGGTGCATCTATAGAGTATAAAAAAATAAAAATTATAAAAGATTTAAGTTGTATCTGTAAGTTTAGTACCTATTCAAATGAACTAAAACATGTTGTTATAAATATTTTAAAAAATGCAGAAGATGTATTGACAGAAAATAAAATTGAAAATCCATATATTAGTATTAAAACATATAAAGAAAATGAAAATAGTGTTTTAGAAATAAGTGATAACGCTGGAGGGATACCTGAGGAGATAATAGAAAAAATATTTGATCCATATTTCTCAACAAAGAGTAAAAAGAACGGTACAGGCTTAGGTCTTTATATGAGTAAAATAATTGTTGAAGATCATTGTGGTGGGCTATTGCAAGTTAGCAATAGCGATGAAGGTGCAGTTTTTAAGATTATCTTGAAATCTTAAAAATTATTTATTAAATATGATAGAACCTAATCTAATCATGTTAGAACCACATTCAATTGCAAGTTCAAAATCTCCACTCATACCCATAGAACAAATAGTTGCATTTGGAAGTGATTTATATATGTTATGAGTTGTTATAAAACTTTTTTTAATAATCTCTTTATCATCAGAATTAGCACCGATACTCATTACACCTTTTAGATTTATATTTTTACACTCTTGCATAATCTGAGTATATATTTTCAAAGCATCTTCTGGTAAAACACCATGTTTTGATTCTTCATAAGCTGAATTTATTTGAAGTAGTGCATTTATAGATACACCTTTAGCTTCAGCTTTTTTTTGTATTTCAAGGGCTAGCTCAAGTGAATCAAGTCCATGAAAGAGAGCAGGGCTTAAATCAAGAAGGTTATTAATTTTATTTTTTTGTAAATTACCTACAAAATGCCATTCTAAAGGTAATTCTTCAAGTTCATTACTTTTTATTTTTAAATCTTGAACTTTATTTTCACCAAAAGCTCTTTGACCAATATTATATAGAGTCTCTATCTCTGTAGCATCTGAGTATTTGCTAATTGCTACAGTTTTTACTATGTGATGACCACTAACTTTTAATCTTGCCGTTTCAACTCTTCTTATTATGCTATCTATATATATTTTATATTCTATTTCAGTCATTATTTATGGGACCTTTTTTAAGTATTATTTGGAATTTATTGTGTGATTATATCATAGAAAGCTATCCAAAATGAAAGATAAGCATCTTCCATTTAGATAGTGAAGTTTTAGCCTAAAATATTTAGACTACCACCCATACCAGTTTTTTGAGCAGTAACTTCTTTTGATTGCTCAGTAACATCCTCTAAAATTTTTAAATCCTGCTGACTTTGCACCTCTTTTACATCTTGTTCTTTTTTCATAACTTCAACTTGAACTTGAGATGGTGCCATAGCACTTGAATTTGATGAAACTTCCATAATAAACTCCTTTTTTATCTATATATGAACATTATATATCTATATTTGTTATAATAAGCTTATGAATATTATAACAAATAAAAAAGCAGTATGTGTTATGAGTGGTGGTATGGATTCTACGCTTAGTGCTTATATGATGAAAAAAGAAGGATTTGAGATAGTTGCCGTTCATTTTAATTATGACCAACGAACTCAAAAAAAAGAGTTAGAGTGTTTTCATAAGATATGTAATGATTTAGATGCAAAAGAAAAGTATGTACTTGACTTGGATTTTTTTAAACAACTAGGTGCGTCTGCATTGACAGATAAGAGTATAGAAGTTCCAACAGATGGGATAGAGGAGGGTGTACCTATCACCTATGTTCCTTTTAGAAATGGTATATTTTTAAGTATGGCAGCAGCAATTGCTGAAAAAGAGAGTGCCAAGATTATAAGTATAGGTGTAGTTGAAGAGGATAGTAGTGGTTACCCTGATTGTAGAGAGTCTTATATAAAAAGTATGCAAGAGAGTATAAATCTTGGTACAAAAGATGAGACAAACATCACTATAAGTATGCCTCTTGTAAATCTTAAAAAATCTCAGATTGTTCAAAAAGCATTAGATTTAGAAGTACCACTAAGAATTACTTGGAGTTGTTATAAAAATGAAGATAAAGCTTGCGGTGTTTGTGATAGTTGTAGGTTAAGATTAAATGGTTTTAAAGTAGCTGGAGTAAAAGACCCAATAGTATATGAATAAAATAGTTTTTAATGATATAGAGATAGAACATATTTGCAAATTAAATCTTAAAAATAGTTATCTTAGTATTTCTAAAGATGCTAAGGTGGTTTTAAAAACACCAAAAGTATCTCAAAGATTTATAACTAATCTTCTTAGTGAAAAAGAACAATGGATAAAAAAACAACTTTTAGTAGTTGAGAAAAATAAACCTTTGAGAGTAAATCTTGAAGATGAAGTTTTACTTTTTGGTGAGATTTATTCTATAGATCATCAAGAATTTGAATATTTAAAAGATTCTTTGAAGAGGTTAAGAATACCTAATGAAATAAATATATTAAAATGTTATAACAATTTTTATAAAATATATGCTCAAACTTATTTAACATCTCGTTTAGAATATTTTTCAATTAAAATGGGTGTAAGATATAGCGGTATTAAGTATAAAAAACTTAAAAGAAGATGGGGTAGTTGTGATAGTAAAAAAGTTATAACTTTAAACACTCAACTCCTTAAGATAGAAAAAGAACTTATAGACTATGTTGTAGTACATGAATTAGCTCATTTAGTTTATATGAACCATTCAAAAGATTTTCATAATCTTGTTGAGTGTTATATAAGTGATGAAAAATTAAGAAGAAAACGATTAAGAGAAATAAATTTGGAGTTTTAAATGGAAATGTTAGGATATTATATAAAGAAATGGATAACTTTTTTTATTGAACCATATGGAGTAATACTTACTTTTTTATTGATAGGATTATTTTTTTTATTTACAAAAAAAGATAAATTAGCTAAAGGATTTATAAGTGTATCTATATTATTGTACTTAATTTTTGCATATCAACCATTTTCAAATTTTCTGATAAAAAATCTAGAGACAAAGTATGTAAAATATGAATACAAACAACCAATAACTTACATCCATGTTTTGGGAAGTGGAAATAATGTAAATACTCTTGAACCTATATCTTCAAAGTTAGATTCAGCAGGTGTAAAAAGAGTTTTAGAAGGAGTTATTATTTATAAAAGAACACCAAGTTCTAAATTAATTTTAACAGGTTGTTCTGGCTCATGCAAAGAGATACCAACTGCAGAAGTATATGCTGAGTTAGCTATATCTTTAGGTGTTAAAAAAGAAGATATTATTATGGGATTTGAACCAAAAGATACAAAAGAAGAAGCTAAATTTATGAAAAAAATTATTGGAAAAAAACCATTTGTTTTAGTAACATCAGCAAGTCATATGCCTAGGGCTATGTTATTATTTCAATCAACAGGTTTAAATCCTATAGCAGCACCAACAGATTTTCATAGTAGCCAATACAGCTATTATTCATATTCACCTAGTGCTAGTTCAATTGTAATATCTAAAATAGCCATTCATGAATATTTAGGAATAATATGGGCTAAAATAATTAATATTATTTAAAATAATTAATATTATATTTACTTGATGGTGACCACATCATCCATCCACTTGTATTTACATCTTCAGTTGCTTTGATTTGTTGAGTAATTTCAAATTTTTTATAAGGTCTTTTTTTATGAGCATAATCTTTAAAAGATTGCAGCCATGGACGCATTCTTTTCATATCTATAACTTTATCGTTATGCTTTAAACTTCTATAGATAACTTTATATGGATGTTCAGATGGATGTTCAATATTAAATGAACCCTTTGAAAATCCTGATGGGTAAAGCATAGGTGATATATAATCAGCATGTTCGGCTAGGGATGCTATGGTCTGACCAATTCCAACATCACCTTTTTCCCAACAAACATTTCCATAAATATCTACAGATATGAATACACCATATTTGTTTAAAGAGTTTTGTGCATAGTCTAAAAAGCTATTTATAGCATTTATACGGTTTTGTTCTGTATTTTCTTTAGAAAAAGTTAAACCTCTTTTAGCAGGGAAGCGGATATAGTCAAAGTTTATTTCATCAAAGCCAGCTTTCGCACTCTCTTGTGCTATCTTTATGGTGTATTGATGGCTTCGTTTATCAAAGGGATCAACCCATGCCATATTATCGCTGTTTCTCCAAATTTTGCCATTTGTTTTTTTGATAGCATATTCTGGATTGTTAGATGCTTGTAGTTCATCTTTAAAAACAACTACTCTAGCTATAGTATAGATATTTTTTTCTTTCATAAGTTTTATGAAGTTTTCTATATTTCCTATAGTTTTATGTTTAGAAGCACCATATTTATTGGCTTGTTTAAAATCTGTTCTAAAAGATGTAAGCCCATTTGCATTTTTAACATCAACTACGATTGCATTTATATCTGTATTATCTATGATATTTAAAACTTTTTTTATAGTTTTAGAATGGATATTTGCACCCCAAAAAGTTAAATACAAAGCTTTTACATTAATAGGTTCTAGTTTTATATCTTCCTCAAAACTTTCTTTATTAAATGAGAATCTTTTATAGCCATAAGCTTTTATATGAAAAGTGCTGTTAGCATCTAAATTAAAAGAACCATTTTTATCAGTTTTGACTGTTAAAATACCGTTAGTAATCTTAGCATCTTTTATAGGTTGTAAAGTTTTTGAATCTACTATTTTTCCACTATATGAAGCAAAAAGAATGCTTTGAAAAAATATACTTAATAATAAAAATAATTTAACGCTCATTTAAAAAATACCTTAAACTTGTATCACTCCACTCTTTTGAGAGAGTTAAGTGTTTTTCTATAGATGCATAAACTTTTTCAAAATCTTTATTTTTGGAACTAAGTTCGTTTATAACATCAACTAAAGCTTTTTTACCAGCTTGTATAACATCCGCAGGATACTCAGAGATAGTAATATCTAACTCTTTTAATTTTTGAAGTGCTTGTATGTTTTGTGCATGAAATTCATAAGTCATATTTGAGTTCATTTCACTAGATGCTACTTCTATCATGGCTTGATGCTCAAATCCAAGTTTTGACCATGAGTGTTTGTTAAAAGTTAGTTCAAGTATAGATCCTGGTTCATGCCATCCAGAGTAATAATATGGAGCAACTTTATAAAATCCCATCTTAATATCTAATGCAGGACCAACCCACTCAGTAGCATCTATAACACCTCTTTCTAGTGAAGTATAAATCTCACCAGCAGGTAAAAGTATAGGATTAACTCCCATCTTAGCAAATACTTCACCACCAAGTCCAGGGATTCGCATCTTAAGACCTTGCATATCTTCAAGTGATTTTATAGGTTTACGAAACCATCCACCCATCTGTATATTTGTGTTTCCACCCATAAAAGGGTGTAGATTGTACTTAGCATACTGTTCTCGCCAAAGCTCTAAACCACCGCCATAAAGCATCCATGAGTTTATCTCTTCTGCCGTAAAACCAAAAGGGATACCACTATATAGTGAAAAGGCAGAGTTTTTTCCTTTCCAATAATATGGACCAGAGTGAAATGCATCTATCTGACCACTACTAGTAGCATCAAATACAGCTAGAGCGGGGACTAAAACATTTTTAGGATATATTTTTATCTCTAAAGAACCACCACTAATATCATTAACTCTTTTAGCAAAATTATCAACGCCAGTTCCCATGATTGGAAAGTGAGCAGGCCAACTTGTTGCTAGTTTTATAGTGGTTTTTTTATTGCGATTTATATTTACTCTTTTTTTATCCAAATCACTCTTTTGTGGATGTTTTGAGTAGTCAATCGCTTGTCTATTTGTATCATTACAAGCACCTAAAGCTAGTACAGCAGATGCAGTAGTTGTAGTTGTTAAAAATTGTCTTCTATTCATGGTCGCAATTGTACCAAAAAGATTGAATAATTATAATGATATAATCATATTATATAGAGGATTCTAAAGATGAATAGCATAAAAATTTCCAAACAAAAAATATTTGATACTCAGCATAGAGTATTTGCTTATGAGCTTGTACATAAAGATGATGAAAATCAACCTGTGGATTTATCTACTGGTGTTAAAGAAACGGCTCAACTTATTATTAGTTCTATTTCTAATCAAAAATTAGACGACCTCTTAGGTAGAAGAATATTTGCATTTATAAATGTAGATGAAAAAATACTATCTAGAAGTATTTTGGATGTATTAGATAAAGAAAGGTTTATTTTAAATATATCAGAAGATATTAAACTAGATGAAAAAATTATAGCTAAAATTATACAGTATAAAAAGCGTGGATTTAGACTCTCTTTAGAACATTTTGATTCTAGTGCTGAGATGATTAAGAAGTTTAGAAGACTTTTTAATTATATTGAAGATAAAAGTGATTTTATAAAATATTTACATTTAGGATTCACATATTTTCAAGGATATGGATTAGATAAACCTGAGATTATTGAATTGAAAGATTCTAAAGAACTTACGCAGTACATAGCGTTTGAACTTATTAAAATAATAAAAAATGATAACACTACAGAACAGTTAGAAAAGTTTATAAAAAAACAACCAGACTTATCTTATAAACTTGTTCAATTTATAAATAAGTCTAAAACATTTAACAAACAAATTGAATCCCTAATTCAGGTTATAACTTTGAATGGAAGATGAAGCTTACGCACAAGATAAAGATAAAGCTTATTTAGCTGGTAGTTTAATGCGAGCAGAAGCTGCTGAAAAAGAGTATCTTAAAAAAATGATGTTAGCAAACTTTGAAAAGCTTAGTGCATCTGATTTAATTTCTACTCTTGAAGATAGTGGAGTTACTATAGATAAAGATAAATTGTAAATTTTGATATAATAAGAAAAAAATAAATAAGGTTATAAAATGTCAACTTATATTTTCGGTCATACTAGTCCAGATAGTGATTCTATAGTTGGAGCGA
>JAYEHQ010000045.1:0-14581 GCA_034659595.1 Campylobacterota bacterium | reverse complement strand
ATTTTATATTACTCTTTTATTAAATCTTTATTTATCTCCCATTCATTACTCTTTTTATCCATACTGACTTTTTTTAGTCTTTTTAGATAATATTCTCTTTTTACTTCTTTTGCTCCTAGGCTTTTTAAAAGACACTTGTTTTGATAGTTTTAGGGGGGGGGAGGTTATAAGGACTTTAGTCCTTGCCTTTATAACATCATGTAGTAACTTATACTCTTTAGTAGTAAAGAGTATAAGTTAAAGAATTATTATTTAAACTATTCTAATCATAACAGGTTTAGAATTTATAAAATCTAAGTTTTCTAGTTCGTTCATCATAGTTTGAATATCTTTTTCAACTGCTGTATGAGTTGAGATAAGAAGGTTTGCATTTGATTCTGAAGTTGATTTTTGTATCATTGTTTCAACTGAGATATTATTAGTTTCAAAAATCTTAGTAATTTTTGCTAAAACTCCAGCTTTATCAGATACATTTATACGAAGATAGTATTTTGATTCAATTTTATCAGTTGATTTTAGAGTAAGTTTACCCTCCATTGGTTTATCAAATCCTAGCATAGGTGAACTTTTACCAGCTCTTGCTATATCAATAATATTTGCTATAACAGCAGAAGCAGTAGCATCACCACCAGCACCAGGTCCATAATAAAGTGTTTCACCAACTTTATCACCAACAACACTTACACCATTCATAACACCATCTATTTTAGCTATCATCTCTTCTTGTTTTATCATAGACGCATGAACTCTAAGTTCTACTTCATCACCATCTTTTTTTGCAATTCCTAGAAGTTTTATGGCATAACCAAACTCTTTAGCAAACTCTACATCCTCACTGCTTACATCTTGAATACCTTCAATAAGAATATCTTCTGGTTTAGCATCAATTCCATAAGCGATAGATGCCAAGATAAGAAGTTTATGAGCAGCGTCAAATCCACCAACATCAAATGTTGGATCAGCTTCTGCGTAACCTAATTCTTGGCTTTCTTTAAGGATTGCATCATAAGCTACACCCTCGTTAGCCATCTTAGTCATCATATAGTTACAAGTACCATTTAAGATACCCATCATAGACTCTATATGGTTAGCAGATAAACCATCACGAAGAGCAGTAATGATAGGGATACCACCGGCAACAGCAGCTTCATACTCAAATGCTTTATTTCCAGCTATCTCTTGAAGTTCATAACGGTGGTATGCTAAAAGTGCTTTGTTAGCAGTTACTACAGCTTTGCCGTTTTGAAGTGCTTTTTTCACAACTGCGTAAGGCTCTTCAACCCCACCCATAAGCTCAACTACTATGTCAATTTCTGGATCATCTAAAACATCATCAACATTATCAGTAATGATTATATCTAAACCTCTATCTTTTGCCAGATTTTTAACTACACCACTTTTTACAACTATTTCTTGACCAGTACGAGCAGATATGACATCTGCATTATCTTTTAAAATCTGAGCTACACTTGTACCAACTGTACCAACACCTAAAATCCCAACTTTTATCATATTATTTATCCTCTTTTTTTTCTTTAAACTGCTTTAAAAATATTTTAATATTTTTAGCTGCTTGACGAATACGATTATCATTTTCTATAAGTGCTATACGAACATAACCCTCACCATATTCACCAAAACCAATCCCTGGAGCTACTGCAACCTGTGCTTCAACAAGTAGCCTTTTTGAAAATTCTAAAGAACCAAGGTGTTCTACACATTCAGGTAGTTTTGCCCATACAAACATAGAAGCTTGGTTTCTTCGTATATGCCAACCAGCTCTGTCAAATGCTTTTATAAGTATATTTTGTCTATGGTCATATTTATCTGTGATGTCTTGAACACATTGTTGGTCACCATTTAGTGCTACTGTTGCTGCAACTTGAATTGGTGTGAACATTCCATAGTCTAACCATGATTTTATCTTTTGCAGGGCACCTATAAGTCTTTGATTTCCAACAAAGAAACCAACACGCCAACCAGCCATATTATAAGATTTAGAAAGAGTAAAAGATTCAACTGCTATATCTTTAGCACCCTCTACACTCATAATAGATGGAGTTTTATAGCCATCAAAAGTTATATCACCATAAGCAATATCTGAAATTACATAAAATCTTTTCTCTTTAGCCATAGCAACTAATTTTACATAAAAATCTTTTGTAACTGTTGCAGTTGATGGGTTGTGTGGAAAGTTTACTAAAACATATTTTGGTTTAGGTGAACTCTCTTTAAAAACTCTTTCTAAGTCTTCAAAAAATTTATCTTCTTTAACTTTATAATCTTCATCAAATTCTATACCAAACTTGATAACATTTCCACCAGCTAAGATAAAAGAGTATTCATGAATAGGGTAAGTTGGGTCTGGAACTACTGCTACATCCCCTGGATTTGTAATAGCATAAGTAAGGTGTGCGTAACCCTCTTTAGAACCCATAGTAGCTACACATTCAGTCATTGGGTCTAGGTCACAATCATATCTTCTTTTATACCAATCAGATATAGCCATTAAAAGTTTAGGAATACCTTTTGAAGTTGAATAACCATGAGTTTTTGTTTTTTTGGCTGATTCTACAAGTTTTTCACGAATGTGTTCTGGTGTGTCACCATCGGGGTTACCCATAGAAAAATCAATAACATCTTGACCAGCTCTACGCTCTGCCATTTTTATATCATTTACTTCCGCAAAAACATACTTTGGAAGTCTCTCAACTCTATTAAATTTTATTTCATCAAACATCAAAATTCCTAATTAAATTATTGATGCAATTTTAGCAAAATAAAGTTTATTTATCTTGAACCTTTCGGACTAAGTATAAGAGGGTCTTTTAAATTTTTAAGTGTATATAAATCAGATATTTTAATATATATAGCTTGAGGTGGTATTTCTAAGTTTATGTATCTTTGTCTTGAGTCTCTTTTGATTACTTCTAATAGATGTAAAGATTTATCATAGTATGTGATATATGGATACCAACTATTTCTTCTAGAACTTCTAATTTTTAAGTGTTTAATCTCTGATATATTTACCCAGTGTGAATAAAGAGATCGCTTTAGTTCTATTGTTTCATTTGGATAAAGTTTTTTTACATTTAGATAACTATTTGTCATATCTATGCTGTAGTCCCATTTATCTGCTGATTTTCTTGTTATTCCTATAATACTACAGCCTCTTTTTAAAAGTTCTTTTTGTAGTATTAGAGGATCTGTTGCATATTCAGAAGTTAATGATATACCCCATATAAATTCAGAAGCATTTAGATTTGAGTGAGTTGTTACATAGCGATAGTAGCCTATATCTCTTAATGTGTCGCCCATCACTTTTAAAAAAAATAAAGGTGAACCACTTGTTATAAAGTTTAGATGTAGTTCTTGTGGTTTTTTAAAAAAAAGGTTTAATAATCCATTCTCTTTTAAGGTTTTGATGATTTTTACATCATCAATTCTATTTTTTACATAATAATTTGATTTGGGAGAAAAAATAATATTTATGTATTCTTTATTTTCACTATATTGTTGTTCACCTATAAAAGATTTTATTTTTATATTTAAGAGATCATCTGCTAAAAGATGTGTAAAGAGAAGGAAAAAGGCAAAAAAAAATTTTACCATTTAGAACCTTTGTTTAGTTTTTTAAATTCTTTAGTAGTTATAGTTTTTAATTCATTGTTTTGATATGAAAATCTAAGATTACCTTTTGCATTAAATTTTTGAATTTTACCATTTACTTCAATATTAACATTATCATGACCTAAAAGTAATAACCAATCTTTTTTTACATCTAGTTCAAGTGCATTTTTAAAAACTTTTTGATAATGTTTATTGGTGTCTATTTCTATATATCCCATCCATAATTTTGTATTTGGAATAATTTTAAGTGAGTTTACAATTTTTTCTTTTGTAATCTCTTCTTTTTCAACTATTATCTCTTCACTTTTTTCAACTTCAAGTATTTTTTCAATTTTTTTACTATCGTTAATATCGTTACTGTTATTGTTATCAGTAACGATATTAGTTTTTTCTTCTTTTTTAATAGTTATTTTAGGAGGATGAATCTCTTCTAGAACTTTAGCAGTTGCTTTTTGAATTAAGCTATTGTCTATTTTACTATTTTCTATAATAGAATCTTTTAAGCTAAAATACAAAGCAACTGCTAAAATACAAAGTATAATTAAGATGTAAACGGATTTATTTGTATGTTTTTTTTCTTTTACTGCTACAAAAATTTCCTTATTTTCATCTTTATTATCAGTTGATAGTTGATTAAAAAAATCTATACCACTTTTTTTTGTTTCTCCTAAATCAACATTATATTCTCTTTCTAAAATAGATAGGAATCCTAAAAATTGTACTTTTGTTAAATCTTCAAAACTATTGTGTATAATAGCTTGTACATGCTCTTTTGAAACATGAGTTTGCTCATATATTTTTTGAGCTCCTATCTCTTTTAATTTATTTAAACCATCACTCATATCGCATCCTATCCATTAAAATAGCTCCTGCCACACTCACATTTAAAGAATCAAATTGATGTGACATTTTTATACTTACAACAGTATCTAATTTAGAGATAACGCGTGAACTAAGTCCATCACCTTCACTGCCCATAACTAAAACTCTTTTTTTATTTACTTCAATATCTCTTATATCAGCACCACTCATATCAGCACCATAACTTGTAAACCCAGACATTTTAAGGTCATTTAATACATTATGAATATTATGTTCTAGGGCTAAAGGAATATCAAATAAAGCACCACTACTTGTTCTAATAACACCCTCAAGTGTAAGATTTCTAATACCACAAACTACAATAGCATCTACACCAAGAGCATAAGCTGAACGAACTAATGCCCCGATATTTCCTATATCTGTAAGATTAGATAAGACTAAAATAAATTTTTTATCAAAAAAAGATTTATAATCACTTAACGAATAATCTTCTATTTCTGCTAAAAAACCTTGGTGGTTTGCATTTTTAGTCATTTTTTGAGCAGCTTCATTAGGAATGCGTTTTATTTCAAATCCCATTTTCATTAGACGAGAATACTCTTTCTTCTCTACCTCTTTAGCTAAATATAAAGTTTTGATTTTTTGTGGATACTTTTGTATCATATAATATATTGGTTGCTTTGCATAAATTAACATTTGGCTATTTTATCTAAAGTTATTTGATATTATGCTTGTATGGATAAAAGTTTTTGGTAACATGCTTTTGTATTTTCACCAGTTATCTTAGATATTAACTTAGCTTGTTGTTTTTTAGGTATATCTAGTGAAAGTATATCTTTTTGAGTTATAGCAGAATTATTATGAGCTTCACCTGCTTTAAAAACAACAGCCCATTCACCTCTAAAATTTCCATCTAAAACCTCTAAAATTTCAGATGCTGTACCTCTTAAATATCTTTGATATTTTTTAGTAAGTTCTTTTGCTAAAAATATCTCTTGATTTGGAACTTCAAGAATTAATTCATTCAAAAGTTTTTCTAATCTATGTGGTGATTCATAAAGTACAGTTGTAAAGCCACTATTTAAAGCACCATTTAAAGATGCTGTTCTATCTTTACCTTTATGTGGCAAAAATCCCCAAAATAGCATTTGAGTTTCGATAAATCCACTAGCTACAAAAGCTGTCAAAACTGCATTTGCACCAGGTAATACATCATATTTTACATTATTTGCTAAGCAATAGTTTACTAAAGCTTGTCCAGGGTCACTAACTCCGGGCATACCAGCATCACTAACATAAATAACATTTGATTCAAAAAAAGATGGTTCTAGTTTTTCAATAAAATGTTTTTCGTTATGTGAATGTAAAGAGATAAATTGTTGATTTTCTTTTGGTGTGATTGAGTAGCGTTCTTTTAAAATATGTAAAAGTTTTTTAGTAACACGAGTATCTTCACAAAGTAAAGTATCGGCTTCACAAAGAGCATCCATAGCTCTAAGTGAAATATCACCGATGTTTCCAATCGGAGTTGGAACTAAAGTTAGCAAAAGTAAAGATTACTTTTTAGCGTAACGAGCGTTGAATTTTTCAATTCTACCTGCAGTATCTACCATTCTTTCAGAACCTGTAAAGAAAGGGTGACATTCGTTACAAATATCTACTTTTAAAGTTTCTGTTAAAGCTTTATTTTGGAAACTGTTTCCACAAGCACATGTTACTGTACAATCTACCATATTTGGGTGTAAATCTTTTTTCATTTTTTTGCCTTTTGATATTCGTCTAGGTGCGAACATCTATATATTTTTTAAATCCGTATGGGTGCGGATTTTTTGAAGTGCAATTATAGCTAAATTTCTTAAGTTTACAAAACTAGAGTAGGATTTTAGAAGCTACCGCCATAACGGCACTTTCAGAACGCATTACCATTGGATTATTTAGTCTAAAAACATTTTGGGATTTTAATAACTCTTTTTCATTTGAACTAAAGCCACCCTCACAGCCTATGAGAACAGTTTCAAAGTTATCCGCTTCATCTAAAATATTATCGCAAAAATCAAAAACTTTAGTATTTGGATATTTCATAATAAAATCAGCAATATTTTTACTTATATCAAATTCCATTATAGAAGTCCTACCACATTGTTGAGATGAAGCTTCTAAAATTCTTTCAAATCTTTTATAGTCTATTTTAAAGTTTTTTTGACTTCTATCACAATCTATAAAAGTAATTTTTGATACACCTATCTCATTTAAAGATGCTAAAACTTTTTCTACTGATTTTGGATCTATTTTACACCAACCAATATGTAGGTTTTTAGAACTTTTTACTTCTTCCTCTTTTGAAGAGATAAGTTCTAATTCTAAATTTCTTCCATCTATATTAACTATTTTATATAGATGCAAGTTTTTTATATCTTGTTTATTTCTAAAAGCTATGGAGTCACCTATATCATGACGACGCACTTTGACAAGATACTTAAACAGTTCACCTTTTATCTTAAGAGTTTGTTTTGAAGCTTCATCATGTAAGATATATATCAATTTATAGTCCACATCCAAGCAGAAACACTAAGAACTAAAACAACTTCAATAGCAAAGATTTTTAATGCAAATTTTTTATAATTTTCAAGTGCATTTTCAAGTTTGGGATTTGTCCATTTCAACTGAGATGCTCTTTTTCCTTCTAAAGCCATTAATGCAATAGTAAATAGTATCATCACTATATTTTCTATCGTAAAGTCTAAATGTTTAGCTGCCATCATAACAACACCAGTAAAAAGTACTACCCCAATAGCAGTTCCACTTATAGGATTAAATAGTCTCATTGCTCTTACATATTTTTTAATATCTTTTGCAGTTACAAGAAATATTAAATTCACCAAAATCACACCCAACACAAAAAAAACACCGTAGTTATGTGTTACAATACTCATATTATACATTTCATTCATAGTGGAATTTTACTATAACAATCTTTAAAAAGGCAAAAAAATATGGCTGTAACAATAGAAAAAGCTTTAGAAATCATTTATAAAAATACACAACAAAAATCTATTAAAATTTTACCGATTGAAATGGCACTTGGTAGTGTGTTGGCACAAGATATAGTTGCGATTCATAATCTACCACCTTATGATAATTCTGCTATGGATGGTTATGCTGTAAAAATTTCTGATGCATCTAAGTGCGTAAGTGTAAATCATACTATTTTTGCAGGTGATAATTCAGATGAAA
This sequence comes from Campylobacterota bacterium, assembly GCA_034659595.1. Classification (GTDB taxonomy): domain Bacteria; phylum Campylobacterota; class Campylobacteria; order Campylobacterales; family Sulfurimonadaceae; genus Sulfurimonas. Next base: position 6,895 of record JAYEHQ010000045.1, on the reverse strand, counting down.
AGTTAGAGTCTGGATTTGCTATAAAAATTATGACTGGTGCTAAAATTCCAGATGCTACAGAGTGCATCGTACCTATTGAAGATACTCAACTATGTGAGAATGGAGTGGTTTTACCAGAAAAATTACAAATGTCTAAACATATAAGACTTTGTGGTGAAGATATAAAAAAAGGTGAAATACTTCTTAAAAAAGGTGATAGATTAAATGCTCATCAGATTACAATTTTGGCTTCCCAAGGTATTTCACATATAAAAGTATTTAAAAAACCTCGTGTAGCACTTTTTGCATCTGGTGCTGAACTTAAGATGCATTTTGAAAATGTAACTGATTATCAACTTTATAACACAAATACTCCAACTTTAGTTGCTCGTGCATTAGAGTTAGGTTGTGAAGTTGATTTTATAGGTACTGCACAAGATACACTTGAAGATATAAGAGAGCATATCAAAAGTGCATCTGAAGCTGATCTTATCATAACATCGGGTGGGGTTAGTGTTGGGGATGCTGATTACACAAAAGAAGCATTTGGAGACTATGAAATATTTTTTGATAAAATTGAGATAAAACCTGGTAAACCTACAACTTTTGGAAAACTTGGAGATACTTTAGTTTTAAATCTTCCTGGAAATCCATTAGCCGCTGCTTTAAACTTTGAACTTTTTGGACAAAGCATCATTTTAGCTTTAAGTGGGACTACTTCTAAATATATAAATACTATAAAAACTAAAATGAAAAATGATTATAGATTTAAAGCTGGAAGAAGAAGTTTAATTCCTGGGTATTTTGATGGTGAATTTTTTGAGCCTTGTGCTAAGTTTGCACCGGGGATGGTTTCTCCATTGGCTAGTTCAAATTCTTATATTATGACAAGTGAAGATTGTGGTTTTTTCTCAGAAGAACAAGAACTAAAAATAATCCCAATAGCATTTAGTTTTACAAGTAAAAATCAAATAGACTTAGTAAGTTAGTGAAAGTTTTTTAAATATCTAAGTAATAGTGGCAGAGTGCTAGAACACTCATAAGACCACATATCAATAAAAGGAGGAACTTTATGAAGAAGTTTCAACTTAAGATTAACTTTGTATTTGGACGATTCAAAGTTAGTTTTCGAGTGTAGAGGCTTTAGCCTTTGTACCTTGTTGAAATTATATCATAAAATTTGTGCTAACAATCTTTTCCATAATTAAAATGAAATAGGCATAGGTTTATTTAAAAACTCATATTCTTCTTCTATAGCTCTATTTATTTTTTCTGTATCAATTGTTTTAAATCTACTTATATTTTCTTTTTCATATATATAAAAACTTTCTTTAGTTGTATCTATCACTATCTCATAAAAAAAATCTTTTCGGATATAGCTAAGTAAAGTATGGTCAAATATAAAAGTTTTATTTTCTTTCAAATCAATTACTTTAAATATTACACTATCAAGATTATTTGTAATGTTTACATCAAGTCTAAAAGACAATTTTGTGTTTTTATTTATGATAACTTTAAAGTAGGCATCATTATTTTTAGATGAATTTATTTTTTTATGACTTATTAGTTGTAGTTGATATTGTTTTAAGTTATCTATTTTATCAATCAGTAAAAATTCAGTAGTATTTATCTCTTGTTTAGTTTGATTACTTGGTTCTTCTACATAGTTTGACTTTTGAACTTTTGTTTGTAAAACTTTTACTGGTTCGATAGGTACATCTATCTGCTCTTTTGCTATACTTACATTTTCAACAGCTACATTTGATACTTTAGTATCTACTTTATTGTAAAATACTGAAAAATACACTAAAACTAGTATAACACCTAAAACAATAAAAATAAGATAAACTTTTTTATCCATATAACTGTCCAATAATCATCCCATTTTCAAACTTTACAGCACTGTTTGTACTGACTGTAGATATATCATCCATAAGTTTTTCTTCTAAGCGATTTAGAAAATCTAGCTGAATGTTGTTTCTTTCCTCTAAGCGATGTTCTGGATGTTTTTTAAGATATTCTCTTTTTTCTTTTATAAAATCAAGTACATCACTTAGCGAATCAAACTGCTTACTAGCATAAACCCCTTCACCAGATGCATTTGGTAAAATCTCTTCTAAAGTAGGTTTGAAAAATTCTCTTCCTGATTCTACTTTTTCTTCTGCAGTCATTTTTCTATTATAAATATCATACTGATTTTGAAGATGTTCTTCTTTTAGTGTCTCAATAGTATCTTTTGAAAACCCTTTATAATCAGTTGAAATCATTTTATGAGTAGGATCTTCAGAAAGTATTATAAAAGGAAAACCATCCGTTCCATTATTCTCCATTTCTGCTTGAAAACCAATGTCATTAAATTCATGAAAAGAATTTGCAAAATTTTGAGCTTCTATTTGAAAATCTTTATTTGCCATCTCCTCTTCTGTAGCATTGTTGAGAATAGCATAATCGACAACCTCTTTAAAACGGCTCATTTTGTCATTTGCACCCCAAAAAGTTTCACTTTGGTAAACATCTTCTAAAGGTTCAAAGTTTTTATAAATCTCTGAATCAAGTAATCGTTTATCAAAATATTGTGTACTATTTGTATAGCCTTTTACAGATGATTTTATAAAATCTGGATTTTCTACAACAAAACTACTTCCCTCAAAATGTGAATCTAAAGTAACTGAACCTTTAAATGCCATCTTCATATCAAAATGACTAACACCATCTTTACTCATCTCTGTAATAACCTCAGATGAAAGCTTTTCTATCTCTTTACCTAAAGGACGATTAATCACTCCAACTTCATCTGTAGCGTTGTTCCAGTTTTTTCTGTTTAGCATGGTCTCTTTTAACTGTTCTGTAGAACTAAAATCAAGATTTAACCCACTTTTCTCACCTCTGAGATCATATAATACTTGACTTTGTAAAGAGTATGGAGACTGTATTGAAAGCATTTTTATCCTTTAAGTGAAAATTATTATCTATAAATTATTGATGTACAAAAGATGCAGAACATTCACCCGCATATTTATAATGGGCAAATTTATTTTGGTATTTATACTGGATACCAAAACGAAAGGACATCGTTATATTTTGATTTTGATACTTTTTTCCTACTGTTAAACAAAAAACTTTGTTGTTAGATGACATATCATCCAAATCATAAAATTCTGTTATCGTACCATCTCCATTATTTATAGTTCTATCACTAATAATTTTTATTTGTTTATAGTTACTAGCATCAGTAATGTTATAAAGAGTAAATATATCGTATCCAGGTATAGAGGCTGGTTGTTTTGGTACTCTAACAATAGCTATCTCTGTTTCACCACCATGTTCATGTAAACTTATAAGTTCATTATCAAAACTATCATAATGTTTTTTACTATTAACATCAACATAGTTATTGATCGATTCATATATTTCATTATCATATATACTTTTCATATCTTGATAGCTTATACCAAAATATTGAGCAAGACTATTTATATAAAATGGATTTATACTATCTGTATCAAATGTCTCTGATTTAACCCTAACATCCCTCGGTAACTCTACATATTTAGTCAAATACCTATAATCAGTAGCCGACAAACTACTACCTAAGAACAACAAACCAACTAAAACCAATTTCTTTAACATAACTCACTCCTTATTGTGTTATGTAATAATAAATAATAATTTAATGAACTGTTTTATTTTAATAAAAATCAACATTAGTTACTGTTTGTAATGTTTTGCTATACATACACAAGATTAAACCATAATACAAAGAAATATTCTATCCATACAACTGCCCTATAATCATCCCATTTTCAAATCTTGCATAAGTTTTTCTTCTAAACGGTTTAAGAAAATTTAATGAGTTCGAATGCAGATGTTTTTGCCTTAGTTACTTGTTGAGATTATATTATAAAATTTGTGCTAACAATAAAAAACTACCTAAACATAACACTAAAAATGCTCCTAGCATCTCCAATATAAAACCATAAGAGTTTAAAAAATTACCAGCTTTTTTATTGATAGCTATAGAAAATATACCTGCTAGAGATATAGTAAGTCCCATTCCTATACTCATAGCAACTGCTGATAATATTCCTAATGTATATTGTCCCAAGATTATACAAAATAGTACAATAGTCATAACCCCAGGACATGGAACTATCCCTGCACTAAAAGCAACAGCTACTTCACTTTTATTTGATTTCTTTATCTTTTTTTCTTTATCTTTTCTACCCATATAAGCTTCATATACTAAATATAGTCCGACTAAAATTATCATAACAGCACTAATACTCATTGCGATGCTTGAAAACTCATTGAAGTTTTTTCTAAACATTTTTTCTAAGATAAAGTATATTCCAAATGTAAAAATAAGAGCAGAAAAAGCATGAAAAACAGAGATAAGATAACCCATCTTAAAAGCTTTTTTATAATCACTTTTGTTTGAGGTAAAATAAAATGCTACCAATGCTTTCCCATGCCCTGGACCAGTTGCATGGATAAGACCATAAAGAAAAGCTACCCCTATAATAGTAAGTGTTGCAGTTATAGATGCTTCATCTTGTATCTCTCGTATATGTGATGATATAAAACGGTTTAATTCGTATTGCCAAGAAGTTATTTTATGTAAAAAGTCACTATACATTATGGAAACTCCAGTCTATAGCCATAGTAAAAGTCATTATCAACTCCTATGATTTTTGTTTTTATATTTGGTGTGTTGATAAACTTATCTTTTAAAATAAGTGCATTATAAAAGTCAGTATCACCAAATTCAAAATATATATTTTCTAGTTTTGCAGGAAGTTTTATATCAAATGCGTAGCAAATTTGGTGATTTTCTATAGTAGCATTAAAGTTTTTTGGTGTAGAAAGTTTTTGTTTTTTACCATTGATAAAAATATATGTATAATAACTATAAGGTATAAACATACTAAAATACTCATCTTCTATAAATTTAATCTCATTTGCATCAAATTTGCCATCCATATTTTGGTCAAGATCCATCATAAGCATCGATGAAGTCATCTCATCAAGTTTCCATTTGAAATTTATGGTATTTGGTTTATCTTTTTTTATAGTTGGATATATATCTATAAAAGTATGCGGATGTGAAAAAAGTGAAGTTGTGATAAGTAAAAATAATAAAAATTTGTTCATATTATACTGGTGCAAGCATTTTTTATTCCATTTTTATTTTATCTGATATAAAATCTTATTCGATATAATGTCAAACATAAAATTTGGAGTAAGTAATGAATAGAAAAAAGATATATAACCCAGAATCGACTGAAAATGTAAATGATAGAAAAATATTTGGTGGAAATCCAACAGGTATTTTTGAATTAAATAATATTAAATATCAGTGGGCTTATAATCTTTGGGAAGTGATGCTAAATAACACTTGGTTTCCAAAAGAAGTAGATATGACTCGTGATGTGAATGATTATAAAAATCTTACAGATATGGAAAAATCGGCTTATGATAAAGCGTTATCTCAGTTAATCTTTATGGATTCACTTCAAACAAATAACCTTATCGATAATGTAAATCCTTATGTTACATCTCCTGAGATAAATCTTATACTTGTGCGTCAGTCATTTGAAGAAGCTCTTCACTCACAAAGTTATGCAGTTATGGTTGATAGCATCTCTACAAATTCTGAAGAGATTTATGAACTTTGGCGTAACGATATGATGCTAAAAACTAAAAATGATGCAATTTTTAAAACTTATGATAGATTATCAGTTGAACCAACAGAATCTAATTTTGTAAAAGCTTGTTTTGCAAATCAAATCTTAGAAGGTATATACTTTTATAGTGGCTTTGCATATATCTATACACTTGCTCGTTCAGGTAAGATGCTAGGTTCTGCACAGATGATTCGTTTTATTCAAAGAGATGAAGTGACACACCTTGTACTTTTCCAAAATCTTATAAACTCTCTAAGAAAAGAGAGACCAGACCTTTTTACAGATGAATTAAAAGCGGAAGCTATAGAGATGTTTAAAGAAGCAGTTGAGCTTGAAGTGAACTGGGGTAAATACATAACTCAAGGTCAAATATTAGGTTTAACAAATGATATAGTTGAACAATATATTCAATACCTTGCAGATGATAGATTAACTTCTGTTGGTTTTGAAAAGATTTATAATGTAGAAAACCCTATAAAATGGGTAGATGATTTTGCAAAATTTAATGACCAAAAAACTAACTTTTTTGAAGGTACTGTTACTAATTACTCAAAAGGTAGTTTAAGTTTTGATGATGATTTTTAAAAACTCTTTTTAAAAGAGTTTAAAATCACCTCTTTGTGATTTATTCCTGTTTCTGAATGAAGTATCATATTTGCAAAATCAGCATTTAAAAATTTCACATAAAATCTTTTTATATGAGGGTAGCTATAACTTTTATTTAGATGAGGATAGATATATTTTTTGTTTACACTTATTTGCATCAAAATAAATACCGTAAATGTGGTGATAATAATAACTTCTATAACAGTGATAATTTTTGCAAAAAAGATTTTAATCTGTTGATTATTTATAAATTTGGAACTAAGTGTATATATAAAACTCCATGAAAAATATATGATAAGAGTATTTATAGTAAAACCTATCAAAATAAGTATAGTATATGTATCTGGCAGTATCAGATGCCATTTACTTAGGTGACTTCCAGTAAATATGGAAAACTTAGCACTTATACTAATAAGAGCAAAAATCTTAAAATAATCGAACACTTTTATATATGTTTTTTTGTTGTAATTATAGTAAGTAGCAAATGAGATTAAAATAATTAAAACCAAATCTATAAGTAGATAAGGATTAAAAGAAGTTATATTTGTCATTTCATTATGGTAGCGGTATATGATTTAAAAATCAAATTTATGGCATATTATCTTGATTTTCCATTAATTTAATAT
>JAYEHQ010000044.1:0-43056 GCA_034659595.1 Campylobacterota bacterium | reverse complement strand
TGAAGAGACATTAGATGAAGAGGAATTAAATCTTGAAGAGTCTATAGATGATGCAAATAATGAATTTGAGTCAGAGATTAATGAACTACAAGAGCAATTTGACACTAAAGAAGAGCGAGAAGATGATAGTGAAGTTGAAACTTTTGAAGATACAGATGATGAACTTGAACTTGAATTAGACCTTGAAGAGAGATTAGATGAAGAGGAATTAAATCTTGAAGAGTCTATAGATAATGCAAATTGTGAGTTTGAATCAGAGATTAATGAGTTAGAAGAAGATAGTGAAGTGGAAACTTTTGAAGACGCTAAAGAAGAGATAGAAAGTAAAATTGAAGAAGCTGTTAACAATTTAAGTGAAGAAGATTTATCAACAGAATTAGATGAAGGTGATTTGGAAAATCTTAATATTAGTGATTTAGATTCATTAACTAGTAATGCTATTAAGGCAGCAGTTGGTGAAGAGGTTATAGAAGAACCGATACTGGAAGAATCTAATGATGATAAAGTGACTCAAGAAGTTGTTTCCAAAGAGATGGCGACTCAAGAGGTAGTTGAAAATATTCCAGAAATCAAAGAGGTGATTGAGGAACAAAAAGATGCTAAAAATAGTGGTGTAGAAGCCCTTAAAACTCTACTTACAGCACTTACTAATGAAGATGTAGTAGCTTCACTTGATGGAATGAAAATAAATATAAATATAACACTAGGTGATAACTAATGTATAAAAGTAATGGTGTAGTTTTAGTTCTATCAGGTCCTAGTGGTGCTGGAAAAAGTTCACTTATTAAGGAGATAGCAGATGAAATAGGTGATTATTATTTTTCTATTTCAACTACTACTCGCCAGCCTAGAGATGGTGAAAAAAATGGTGTTGATTATTATTTTGTAACTGAAGATGAATTTAAAAAAGATATAGAAGATGATTATTTTTTAGAATATGCATTGGTTCACGGTAATTACTATGGAACATCTATAAAGCCTGTTAAAGAAGCTTTAAGTAGTGGAAAACTTGTTATATTTGATATTGATGTACAAGGTAATACAGCAGTTAATAATAGATTAGGCGATATAACTACATCTGTTTTTATCACTCCTCCAACATTATCAGAATTAAAAAAAAGGTTAATCAATCGTTCTACAGATGCTGAGGAAGTTATTGAAAAAAGATTAGTAATGGCAAAAAGAGAGATACAAAGAATCTCTGAATATGATTTTGTTGTTGTTAATGATGACTTGAAATTAGCTGCTGATGTATTAAAACAGATAGCAAAAACAGCAAGATTAAAAATCCCTACGGATAGGGTAAATAGTTTTGTGAACAAATGGGAAGATATAGAGTAATATTTATATATAAAGTATTCTAATAAGAGTATTAACAGCATTTGGTAGATATACTTATGCAAAAATTTGGATAATAAAAGGAAAAATATGGGAATGCCTGGCGGACAAGAATTACTAATAATATTGGCAATAGTTGTATTACTATTTGGTGCTAAGAAGATACCTGAACTTGCAAAAGGTCTTGGTAAAGGGATTAAAAATTTCAAAAGTGAAATGAAAGAAGAAGATGATAAAGTTGCTTCTACAGATGCTCCAAAAAAAGTAGAGAGTAGTGAAGAAGTAGTTTCTACAGATAACACTAAAACTACTGCACAAGCTTAAAAATTGAAACAAAGAGTATCGACGCTTTTGCGTGAAACACTTGGTCGTGAGGTTGTTTTAGAAAAGCCTCGTGATCGTTCTTTTGGTCACTTTGCTACCCCAATAGCTTTTTCTTTAGCTAAAGAGCTACGAAAATCTCCTATGATAATTGCTGAGGAATTAGCAACTTCGTTTAATGAATCTGAAGTTTTTTCTAGTGTTGAATCTGTAAAGGGTTACTTGAATTTTCGTTTAAGTGAAAATTTTTTAAGTGAATATGCTGATTGGGCTTTAGAAAATAAAGATAAATTTGCCAAACAAGAAAAAAATGAAAAAATTCTTTTAGAGTTTGTTAGTGCTAATCCTACTGGACCACTTCATATTGGTCATGCTAGAGGAGCGGTTTATGGAGATACACTTTATAAACTAGCAAAACATCTAGGTTATGATATAACTGCTGAATATTATGTAAATGATGCAGGTAATCAAATAGATTTACTTGGGCTTTCTATTCAACTATATGGAAGAGAAAATATTTTAAAAGAAAAAGTTGAGTATCCTGAGAGTTATTATAGAGGTGATTATTTAGAATCACTTGCAAATGATGCAGTTACTAAATTTGGCAAAGATATTTTAACTGATGAAAATCGCCAAAAAGAGTTAGCAATGTGGGCTAAAGATGGTGTAATGGAAATAGTTACAAACTCTTTAGCTGATATGAATATTACTTTTGATACTTTTGTTAATGAGTCTTCACTTTATTCTGAGTGGGATAGAGTGATGCAAAAGATGGGTAATGGTGTTTATGAGCAAGATGGTAAGATGTGGATTGCATCTGAATCTAAAGGTGATGAGAAAGATAGAGTTGTTGTTCGCGAGGATAAACGACCAACTTATCTAGCTGGAGATATTGTATATCATAATCAAAAATTTGAAAGAGGTTATGATCATTATATAAATATCTGGGGTGCTGATCATCATGGATATATTCCTCGTGTAAATGCAGCAGTTGAATTTTTAGGTTATGACAGTAATAAATTAGAAACATTACTTTCTCAAATGGTAAGCTTACTTAAAGATGGCGAGCCTTATAAGATGAGTAAACGAGCTGGTAATGTAATACTTATGAGTGATATAGTTGAAGAGATAGGTTCAGATGCACTTAGATTTATATTTGCATCTAAAAAGAGTGATACAGCTTTAGAATTTGATTTATCAGAATTTAAAAAGCAAGATAGCTCAAACCCTATTTTTTATATACAGTATGCTCATGCTAGGATAAATACTATTTTAGAAAAAAGTGATTTATCTAAGGAAGAGATATTATCTGCATCTTTGAAAGGCTTGGATGAAAATGCTGATTCACTTTTATTTGATGCACTTTTATTACCAGAAATAGTTGAAGATGCATTTAATTCTCGTCAAGTTCAGAAATTGCCTGATTATTTAAAAGCATTAGCTGCATCATTACATAAGTTTTATTATGATTGTAGAATTATTGGAAATGAAGATGAAGCGAAATTTTTAAAACTTTTTATACTTGTTGCTTTAAGTATAAAAACTGGTCTCTCTTTAATGGGTATAGAAGCAAAAGACTATATGTCTAAAGAGAGTGAAGAGTAATACTACTCTTCACTCTCAAACTACAAATATCTTTCTCTTTATTATAAATTTACAAGTTATATACTCAATTAAGAAGTTTATTAGTGTAATTTATGTTAATATTACTTAATTAACGAAATTTATTGATGGAAAAATTTATGAATATTAAAATAAGAAAAGCAGAGCTTAGAGATTCTCCTTTTTTAGCAAAAATGATTTTACAAAGTACAAGAGCAGGTAAAAAAACTGGTATATTTGATATGATTTTCGAGACTAATGATGATACTCAGATGTTAAAAAAATTAGAGGCTTTAACTTCTACCGAAGCTAAAAATCATTGTCATTTTAATAATTTTTTAATAGCTGAACTTGATGGTATAAGTGTTGGAACATTATGTAGTTATGAACCTCGTATCGCTACACATAAAGTTTTTATGGATGCACTTAAAGAGATAGGTTGTTCAGACACTATCAATGAAAGTTTAGAGATTATTTATAATTGTGATTTTGAGCATAATAATAGAACTTTAATGTTTGATTTTATGGAAGAAAAAAAAGGCTTCATAGATGTTGGTATTTTAAAAGCATTGATGCAAAAGTCACTTTTAACAGCAAGGCTTAAAGGTTATAGAATTGCTCAAACAGTTGTTGAAATAGGCTCTATGGATAGTATTCTTTTTTATAAAAAGCTTGGATTTCATAAAGTTAAAGAGAAAGAGTGTGAATTATATAAAGAGCATTTTGGAAGAGCAGGATTAGTTCTTTTAGCTACTGAGTTTTAGTTTATAAAACTCAGCTACTTCTTTTTTTATTATTGCTATAATAGCATAAATTTTAGTTATAGTGACAAAGTTATAAAAAGAGGTTTGTATGAAACATTTAGTATTTAAAGAGAGTGATAAAAAAAGTTTATCTGATGCTATAAAAGAAGCTAAAAAAAGTTGTTATAAGTCAGTTCTTCTTCAAATATTTTCATCTCAAACGGATAAAAAAAAACTTACTAAAATAATTAAAAAAGCATCAAAAAACTTTCCAAATGCCATTATTATAGGTGCTACAACAGCAGGTGAAATTTCACATGCTAAAATGTATGATAAAACCACTATTTATAGTTTAACACTATTTAAAAAAACTACTCTTAAAGCTGATTATGTAGATAAAACAGATAATGATTCAGCGGTAGAACTATCTTCTAAAATATTAAATAAACATACAAAAGCAATTATAATTTTAAGTGAAGGTTTATTTGGAGAAGATTATGATGCTTTTATCAATGGTTTTAAAGAGGAAAAATCAGATATTATAGTTGCTGGTGGATTAGCTGGGGATAACTTTAAACTTAAAAAAACATTTGTTTTCTTAAATGGCTTAGTTTATGATAAAGGCTCAGTAGCAGTTTCACTCTCATCAGAAAAACTTTATGCAGATAATAGATATAACTTAAATTGGACACCTATAGGTAAAGAGTTTACAATCACTAAGGTAGAAGGCAATGTAGTACATGAAATTGATAATCAAAGTAGTGTAAGTCTTTTTAAAAAATATTTAGGTTCACATATATTTGATAATAATGCGAAATATTTACCAGATTTCCAATTTTTATTTAAAGAGGGGTTAACAACGGTTGCCCGCACACCAATGGCTAGGGATGCTGATTCTTTAATATTTGCTGCACCATTAAAAGAGGGTCAAAAAGTACAATTTGGTTTTTCAAATGCTTCTTCTGTAATATCTGGTTCTAATCTTATTAAAAATATTATAAATAAAAAGCCAGCAGATGCAATATATATATTTTCATGTATAGCAAGAAAAACATTATTGGGGGAAAGACTTGAAGATGAACTTAAAAATTTCGAGTCCATTGCACCATCTGCTGGTTTTTTTACATATGGTGAATACTATAGTACAGGTTCAAATAATGCATTACTTAATTGTACAACGACAGTACTTGTTCTTTCAGAGTCAAAAAAAATAAAAAAAAATAAAAAAGTTTCTAAAAAGTCAATTCATAATATAGATGATATAACTTTTAATTCTTTAACTCATTTTATAGAACAAACTTCACAAGAATTAAATACTAATGTAAAACTTTTGAGTCAGTATAAGGATGCTGTAGATGCTTCATTACTTGTATCAAAAACAGATACTAAAGGGCTAATTACTTTTGTAAATGATAATTTTTGTAGAGTTAGTGGTTATTCAAGAGAAGAGCTTATAGGAAAAAATCATAATATAGTTAGAGATAGAAGAGTATCTAATTTTATATTTAAAAAAATGTGGGCAACTATAAAATCTGGTAAAATTTGGAGAGGTCAGTTTCCAAATAAAGCAAAAAATGGTACAGTATATTATGTAGATGCAACGATTATGCCAACATATAACGAAAGTAATAATATTGATGGTTATATAGCTGTGAGACAGGATGTCACAAAGCAGATTATTGCAAAGAATAGAATAAGAGAGAAAGAAAAATTTATAAAAGCTATATTTGATAATCAAGATAATATAGTAATTTTATGTTCAAAAGACAAAGGGATGATAAGTGCAAATAAAACACTTTTTGACTATTTTGATTATGTTAGTTTTGAGGAACTAAAAGCAAACAATAAATGTATTTGTGATTTATTTATGAAAGAAGATGGCTATATATATCCAGATGAAGATGGTTGTTGGTTAGATGAAATTATGCAAAATCATGATCTTGATTGTAAGGCAAAAATATTAGCAAAAAATAATCAGATATATATTTTTGATGTTAAAGTTAATAAGATAGATAATCAATATATTGTTAATTTATCAGATATTACAAATTTAGAAAATGCCCTACAAAAAGCTTATTCTTCAGAAAAAGCTAAATCAATATTTTTAGCAAATATGTCACATGAAATAAGAACGCCTCTTAATGGTATATTGGGTTTTACAGATTTATTAAAGAAAAAGAATTTAGATAAAGAAAGTAATAAATATATAGATATTATTCATAATAGTGGAACAAGTTTATTGAATATCGTTAATGATATTTTAGATTTTTCTAAAATAGAAAATGGTGATATGTCTTTATATAAAGTAGAATCAAATCTTTTTTCTGAATTAGAATCAGTAATAGCAATCTTCTCTTCAACTGCAAAAATGAAAAAAATTGATTATTTTGCATATATAGATACTAATATACCTAAAAAAGTTAAGTGTGATATCCAAAGAATTAAACAGGTTTTAAGTAATCTTCTAAGTAATGCTATAAAATTTACTCCTCAAAGGGGAAGTGTAGATATTAAAATTTCTTTAAAAGAGATAAAAGATGATTTGGCAACTATTGAATTTATTATTAAAGATAGTGGCATAGGTATATCAAAAGATAAAATTAAAACTATATTTGATGCTTTCTCACAAGCTGATAACTCTATTAGTAAAGAGTTTGGTGGAACTGGACTTGGTCTTTCTATTAGTAGTCAATATGTTGAAATGATGGGAGATGAACTTAAAGTTAAAAGTATAGAGGGTGAAGGAAGTGAATTTTATTTTAATCTGAATTTACCTATATTAGATATACAAAATAAAAAAAAGGTTATTCAAGCTCTTGAAGTAAAAGAATTAGAAAAATTTTATGGAGATATTTTAATAGCAGAGGATAATACTACAAATCAAATATTAATAGGTGTAATGCTAGAAGAGAGAGGCTTAAATTATACTATAGTTGAAAATGGTCAAGAAGCTATTTATGAGGCATTAAAAAATAGATATGACATTATATTTATGGATATAAATATGCCAGTATTAGATGGTGTCAGTGCAACAAAAGAGCTTAGAAAAAGAGGGTATGAAAGAGCAATCATATCACTCTCTGCAAATGTAATAAAAAGTGATGTTAAAAGTTATAAGGAAGCAGGGATGGATGAATCATTGGCTAAGCCAATAATATCAGATGAATTAGATAGTGTTCTTCGTAAATATATTACTACAGATATAGATAGTAACATAGAAACTAATATGGAAAAAGAAGTGAAACAAGAGATAGATTTTGATGATGTAGATGTAGATTCTTTAGCAAAAGCTATATCTATACCAAATACAAATATTATAATGAAATTATTGGTTAGTTTTAGTAAGTCAGCAGAAGATATTATAAGTAGCTTAGATGATAAAGAGTTAGATGATAAAATATTACATAATATTAAGGGTATATCTGGAAATCTAAGATTTAATAAGCTTTATGAATTATCTAAAGGTTTAGAATATGATGTTGATAATTGGGATGAGTCTCAAAAACTGGGCAATAAAGAATTAATTATTGCTCATTTAAGAAATATTATAGATAAAATAGCTTTACTTAATAAATAAAGAAGCTTCATTATCTTTGTTATCTATATTGTTGTGTAATTTTTTATAAATACCAGAGATATTTTCATCACCATTTACTTTAAGTGCAATATTTGAAAAATTAACACTTTGTTTTAGTTCTTTATTTTTTAAAAAGTTATTTGTTAGACTATTGCTTATATCTCTAATAGTTTTTTTATCATAATCACTAAGAAGAACACCAAAACTAGCACCATACAGTCTTGATACTATGGCTTTGGTTGGGCTAATATCTGATAGTAGTTTTGCAAAAATTCTTAGAATTTTATTCGCTTTATCATATCCATATAATTGATTAATTCTTTCAAAGTTATTGATTCTTAAGTAATATATCCAACATTTTTTATTACTAGATAGATGTGCTTTAATTTGAGAATCAAAGTATAAAGTATTATGTACTTTAGTTAGATGATCAGTAATACTAAGTTGAGCTAGTTTAGATTGTTTATGTTTGATTTCTAAAAGATAAGATAGATTTTGTAGATGTGTTTTAACTCTTGCTTTTAACTCTACACCATTGAATGGTTTGCTAATATAATCAACTCCACCAACTTCAAATGCATGAGATATAAAATCAATATCAGTTTGTGCAGTTAAGAAGATAACTGGAATATTTTTTGTTTTCTCATCAGCTTTTAGCATCTCACAAACTGCAAAACCATCTGTTTTTGGCATATTTATATCTAGTAGTATTAGATTAATATCTTTTTTTATAACCATAGCTAGTGCTGCTTTTGCATTTAAAGCAAAAGATAATTGATAGCCTTCCTCTTTTAAGTAAGCAGCTACTAACTCAATATTTAATTTTTCATCATCAACTATTAAAATTGTAAAGTGATTATTTGTTTCCATTATTCTCTCTAGTTTCCTAAAACGATATTTAAAGAGTATCTCATATCTTCATCTAAATTATCCATAGATTTAAGCATCCATCTTAAATATCCAGCATCATTTGAAGCTACATCTTCAAGACTTTTACCTTTATGTTTTCCAAATTTAAAAGTTTTAATGAGTATAGGTTCTTTAGTTAGTTCCACCATCTTTTCTACTGGGTTATCATCTGGATATTTTGTTTGAACTGCAATTTTTAATTTTGTTAAAAATAGTTTTAATACTAAAACATCACCAATAGCGTCATGTGCTTTTACTTCAATACCTAATGCATCAGCTTCTTTTTGTTCATCTTTATATAGTTGCATTTTATATCTAAAATATTGAAGTCTGTGAGCTTCTTCATCTTCAAAGATATGTTTTGCTACGCGAAGAGTATCAATCACTTTCATTTGAATACCAAAATCTTCTTTTTTTAACATACCTAAGTCAAATGGAGCATTATGAATAATCATATAATTATCTTGTGTATTTAGTTCTTGAAGTCTTTTAAATGCAGTTGTTTCTTGACATAACGGCTTCTCTTCTAGCATCTCTGGAGTTATACCGTGAACTTCCATCGCTCCAAATTTTATAGGAGTATCAGAAGAATTAAACTCATTATGTACCTCTATATTTTTTCCATCTAAAACAAGAAAGCCAAGTTGTATAATCTTATCTTCATCATTCGTACCTGTTGTTTCAGTGTCTAAAATTATATATTTTGCCAAATTAATTCCCTCTATAATAAGTGTCTTTTTTATTTTTATAATTAACTATAAAGCTTTTTAAACTGTTTGCTTTTACAAATATATTAAACGATATTAAATTACTTTTTGTTAGTTTATAATCTTGTTCTGTATTTATTATACTATTCTTATTTCTATTAAAAGGTACTAAAACTTCTATAATTTTATCTTTGTTAGAGTCATTTTTAACTGTATAATTTATAGTGCTATTAAAATATTTTTTATTATTATCTTTTTTTATAATTTGTTCAATAACTGAGATGTTAAAATTTATACCTATTTTAATTTTTATCGGTCTATTTTTTGAAGTATTATCTATTTTATCTTGACCTAAAAAAATAGTATTATTATCTAATTTTGAATAAATATTGACTGTGCCATTAGGGATAGGAATATTAAGATTTTTAATATCAATATATTGTATAACTGTATGTTTTCGCTCCGAGTTCAAATATCTTGGATATGACATAGTCGATTCGTATTTTTTTTCAATATATATATTTTCTTTAGTAAGAAATTTTATTTGCGTTATTTCATTGTTAGAAAGTTCTACTTTATTTGGTATTTTATAAATATGGTAACCCTCATGATTTTTATGTTTTACTTCAGTAGCATTGTCCGATGAACTCATCATTCTAATATTTTTTTGGATTATATTTCTTTCTTTTATTAGATTTATGTTACCTGCTAAAATAGAGAGTTGAGTATTTTTAAATTTTTTACCAGAATGATTATTTATTATAATCCATCCTGTTAAGTTTGCTTTATCTGAATTTATATCTAAAATATAGTTAGATTTAAAATTAATATTTTGGATTAAATAATTTATATCCATAGTAGTATTTAATTTTTTATCAGCTTTAATATTCCATATAAGTGATGGTTTTGTGATAAAATTATCTGATATATTATTAAATATTATATTTTTATTTTGAACTGTAATTATTTTATTGGTAGAAGTTTGAACTAAACTTTCAGAATTAGAGAAAGATAGTAATTTTGCCTTCATTTCTTTAACTAAAATCTCTTTATTTATATGATTTTGAAGTAGCTCTTTTTGCGTTAATTTATTTATTTTATATTGTTGTGAATAAACTGTTATAGATTTTGGTAATTTAACATTTATAGAGTTAGTTTTTATTGATGTGGATACATTTGGATAAGTGATTTTTAAATCATTTTTTTTAATTTTTAATGAGTGCTTTTCATATACTAATCCAATGTTGTCATTATATATAATAAGTGAATTTTTAAGAGGATTATCTTTAATTATTGAAGCAAAGATATAAGATGTAAAAATGAGTATTATAAGTAGTTTTAGCATAGCCAATGCTACACTAAATTTACTTAAAATTCAAACTTAATCTTTATATCTAGCTTCCTCTTCAATCATTTTATCCATAAGTTCAAAAAGTTTATCAGAAGCATTTTCCATTGTAATAAAGTTATTTAGAACTTTGTCATGGTGATTAATTAACTCAGAATGCTCTAAAAGTTTAAATGTATCTAAAACAGTATCATGTACAGTTTTATGTGGATCTAAAATATTTGAGTAATTTTTTGAATGTCCAAATTGATCTTTTGCATCACCATCATACCATTTACCAAATCTACAAGTTCTATGGGTATTAAACTCTTTAAAGTCACCTTTTTCAACATGATTTAAAGCATCTGTTTTAAATAGAATTTGATCCATTTTAGCTAAAACAACAAAGTTTTTATTTTTCATATATCTACTTGAACCTAAAACAGCTTGTGCATTTATACTGAATTTTTCTATACCATTATTTAAGGTATCTACACTTTCAACTGATTCTTGAGCAATTCTACTTAATTCTGTTGAATTTTCAAGCATACCATTTGATTCTTGCTGAAGTGTAGAGATAGAGATGCTTATCTCACTTGTTGCTTTTTGAGTTCTCTCTGCTAGTTTTCTTACTTCATCTGCAACAACAGCAAATCCACGACCATGCTCACCTGCACGAGCAGCTTCAATAGCAGCATTTAGAGCAAGTAAATTCGTTTGATCTGCAATATCTTTAATAAGATCAACAACAGAAGTAATCTCCGTAGTATGTGTAGAAACACTATGAACAGTTTCATCATTTTGTACAATTATTTGCAATAGTTTTTCAAAGTTTTCATTCATAGCTTCAACAATTGATGCATTTGAAGTTGCGAGATTTGCACTATCTTTAGCTTCAACAGCTAAATCAGTTAGACTTTCATTATTTTCATTTAATTGAACTTGTATAATTTCAAAATTTTCCATAAAGCCTTTACCAGCTTTAGATAATTCTGTTATAAATCTCTCTTTTTCTTGTGTTTTATACTCTGTTTCCATAGCATCTATACTTCTATTGATTAGTTTAGCAGTATCTTCAAATGTGCTATTTAGACCTGTTGTATTAATTCTTCTAAAAAACTTATTTTTACCTGCATAATCAATAGAGGTATTAATCTCTCTCATATAACTTTCAAGTTGGTCAAATAAATCATTTATATTATTTGCAAGCTCACTAATTTCTCCACCAGCTAAATCTTTATGTCTTCTATTTTCAAAATTACCATCTTTAGCATCTGATATAATAAGAGAAGTTGATTTTATACTTTCTGTTGTTATATGAATTTGTTTATAAGCATATATAGCGATTATAATATTTAAGATATTAAAAGTTAATGTGGTTGGATTAAACTCAAAAAATACAGCTGATACAATAATACCTAGTACAATTACACCAATATGTGCATAGTTAGCATAGTGTAATTTAGATAGAGAGGATAAATTCGTCATAGTTTACTCCTTTTTCTTGTAGTAAAGTATCTAATACTTTTTGACTAGCATTTAGTCCACCATTTCTTTCAGCAGAAATTAGTTTTTTATAAAATGGTTCTATAATATTTAGAGCATTTTTAGATGGAAGACGACGAGCCGAGTGGTAACCAACAACTTTACCGTTTAGATAAGATGGTGTTACATTTGCCATAACCCAATAATAAGAGCCATCAGTACATATATTTTTGATATACGCATGTACTTCATGACCAGACTTTAAAGCATCCCAAAGTATTTTAAAAATAAGTTTAGGCATATCAGGATGTCTAATCACATTATGAGGCTCCCCTATAAGCTCCTCTTCATTCATACCAATTATTTTTACAAATGCACTATTCGCATAAGTAATAATCCCTTTTAAATCAGTTTTTGTAACAAGAAGTTCATTTTGTTTAAATTTTTTTTCATTGTTTTTTGGAGTGATACCCATCTAAGACCTCCTAGATTGTTTTAGTTCATCTATTTTACATTAATTTTAATTAATTATATATAAGATGATTATTTTAAGTAAGTGTAAAGTATCATTTTAGGAAATCTAAGTGTAGATAGTATAAATTTATTAGGATAATTTCATGAAAATAGCAAAAAATATTACAGAATTGATAGGAAACACCCCTTTAGTGAGATTAAATCATGTATCTGAGATTACAGGTGCTACTATTTTAGGTAAATGTGAATTTATGAATCCAACAAGTTCTGTCAAAGATAGAATAGGTTTTAATATGATTCGCCGTGCGATGCAAAATGGTGATATAACAAATGAAACTATAATTATAGAACCAACTAGTGGTAATACAGGGATAGCATTAGCAGCAAATTGTGCGGCACTTGACTTAAAATTAGTTTTAACAATGCCTGAATCAATGAGTATAGAGAGACGAAACTTGCTTAAAGCTTTGGGTGCTGAGCTTGTTTTAACACCAGCAGATAAAGGGATGCAAGGAGCTATAACAAAGGCTGAGGAATTAAAAGTTTTAACACATAATTCTATTGTATTACAACAATTTGAAAATGAATCAAATCCAGAGATTCATACTCTTACAACAGCAAAAGAAATTTTAGAAGATACAGATAAAGTTGTTGATGTATTTGTTGCTTCAGTTGGAACTGGAGGGACATTAACAGGAACAGCAAGAGGTTTAAAAGAGGAGATTAAGGATATATCTATTTTTGCAGTAGAGCCTGCTAGTTCGGCATTACTTTCAGGAGAGGAAGCTGCTGCTCATAAAATCCAAGGAATTGGTGCAAATTTTATTCCTAAGATTTTAGATAAAGATGTGTATTGCGAAGTTATAAAAGTTAGTAATGAAGATGCAATAAATACTGCAAAAATGTTAGCAAAAAAAGAGGGTCTTTTAGTTGGCATCTCTTCAGGTGCAAATGTATATGCAACGATGCAAGTAGCAAAGAGAGAAGAGTTTAAAGGTAAAACTTTAGTAACTATACTTTGTGATACTGGTGAAAGATATATGAGTACAGAACTTTTTAATAATGGATGAGTATTTAGAAACTATAAAAGCACTTAATGGTGAATTGTATCATCTTAAATATCATGAAAAAAGAAGTGAAATTGAAAATATTGAATCATATTTGAATCCACCAAAAGATGGTTTATATAGATGTCGTTTGGTTTATAGTGATGATAAGATAGATGTAACATATCATAGATATAAAAAGAGAGAGATAAATTCTTTGAAATTGATTTATGATGATAATATTTCATATTCTAAAAAATCAACAGATAGAGCAGAGTTAAATAATTTATTTATACAAAAAGATGATTGTGATGATGTGCTTATAGTAAAAAATGGGTTAATTACTGATACCAGCATAGCAAATATAGCTTTATATAAAAATGGAATTTGGTTTACTCCAAAAACACCATTATTAAAAGGTACTACAAGAGCTAGATTATTAGAAGAGAGTTTTTTATTTGAGATAGATATAAAAGTTGAAAATATAAAAGAATATACAAAAATAGCACTTTTAAATGCAATGATAGATTTTGATATAATACCAACATTAAAAATAAAAGGCATATAAAATGTTAGACAATATAATAGAAGATGAATCGTTCGCTGATTTGATGCAAAGTAATATTCAAAATTTGATAATTTATATGTTTGAAAAAGAACAGAATTTTGGTTTATTATGCAAGATAGAAGATGCATCTTTTGAACCAGCTTTACCAACAGAGATATACTCTGGATTTCGTCCTATGACACTTTTCTTTTTAGCTGGATATACATTTGAAACAGCTAGAATAGTTGATGACTCTATAGTATTTGAAGCTGGTTTTGGAGCAGATAATATTGGTTCTTTAGTAACAGTTCCTCTTCTTAGTATTATGCAGATTATTATAGATGAAACACCAGTTCTTATAAACTTAGCATCTTATACAAAACAAAATAAAGTTAATAAAGAGATTGAAAGAATAGATGATAATGGAGTTGAAAACTCTATGGCTTCATTTTTATCAAATCCAGAGAATGCTAAATTTTTAAAGAAATAAATGAGGCAAAAAAGGGAGGGGGTCTTCCCTTTTTTTAAATTTTATTTACTGAAAGTAGATAGTTTATAACATTATCTATAAATGCATCATGTTTTTTATCTTTTAAATAAGCGATATAAAATCTTCTTTGAATTTTATGATTTTTAATTTTTGCTTCAAAAAGTCTTTCACTTTTTATATCATCTTGAATAACATGGCGACTCATAATTGAAACAAGAGGTCTTTTAGCATTTGCATCAGATTGTAAAATAGTTTCTTTTATAGCTGTTGGGCTGGAAAGGATTCCAATAACATTAAAGTCCTTACATTGTACACCTATCTCATTAAATACATCTACCGTGATTCTTCTTGTATGGGAATCTTCATCACGGCATAACCAGTCAAAATCATAAAGATCATCTGAATTTAATTGTTTTTTTATAGGTTGATTTGAGAATAAAACTAGTTCATCATCTATCCATTCTCTATATATGATATTATCTCTAAATATAGGTGATTCAATAAGTGCAATATCTATTTTTTTATCTTCAAGTTGATCAATTATCTCTGTAGATAAGCCAACATTAATATAAACATCATTATCAATTCTTTTTTTAATCTCTCCAAGATGTGCAGGAAGTATATAGTTACCAATCGCATTAGAAGCACCAACAACAAATGTAAAATCTTTATTAATAATTTTTAAGAGTTCTTTTTCTGAGTTTTCTATAGCTTTTTCAAGTCTTTTAGCAATACGAAAAAGATCTTCTCCCTCTTTAGTAAGAATTATTCCATTCTTTTTTCTCTCAACTATTTTAGTGTCAAGATATTCTTCCATATATTTTATTTGTTGCGTAACAGCAGGTTGAGAAATTCCAAGTTTTGCTGATGCACGAGAGAAACTTTTCTCTTTAATCACCATTAAAAATGTTTGTAATTTTGCAAAATCTTTTAACATTATAATTCCTATAAGTAATATTGATAATACAATTATAACTCATAATTATAATTATTACAAGCCTTTTATAATAAATCATCATTTTTAGCTAATTTAGCTATAATATAAACACTTTAATAAGAGTTAGGAAGTGCTAATGGAAAAGATATTTGCAAAATTAAATGAAAGTCAAAAATCAGCTGTTCAAATGACAGAAGGACCCGTCTTAATACTCGCTGGTGCAGGTAGTGGTAAGACTACGACGATTGTATCTCGTTTAGCTTATTTGATAGAAGTTGTTGGTATTCCTGCTTCAAATACATTAACACTTACTTTTACAAATAAAGCAGCCAAAGAGATGCGTGAGAGATCTTTATCCTTGATAGAATCAAACACTTATCCACCTCTTTTATGTACTTTTCATAAGTTTGGGTTATTATTCTTAAAATTTAATATCCATTTATTAGGTCGTAAAAATAATTTTGTGGTTATAGATACTGACGATAAAAAAAGAATTATAAAAAAAATTAATTCAGAAATATCAACACCCTTAGTAGCTAGTGAAATTTCAAGATATAAAAATTCTTTACTTTCTCCAGATGAAGCTTATAAACAAGCTGAACTTTTTAATTATCAACAAATTGCAAAGGTTTATGAGGAGTATGAGGAATATCTAAATGAAAATAATCTTGTAGATTTTGATGATTTGATAGCTTTAACATATAAACTTTTAGATGAAAATCCAGAATTAGCTAAACAAACATCTCAGAAGTATCAATATATCATGGTTGATGAGTATCAAGATACTAATGAATTACAATTAAAATTGATTCAAAAACTTTGCTCATCGCATAATAATATATGTGTAGTTGGTGATGATGATCAAAGTATATATGGTTGGCGTGGGGCGCATGTACGAAATATTATAGAGTTTGATCAAGATTTTTTAGGTACAAGTGTTTTTAAACTTGAAGAGAATTATCGTTCAAGAGAACCTATCTTAAAAGTAGCAAATTCACTTATAGAACATAACCGTTCTCGTATAGGTAAAAAGCTTATATCAACTCGTGGTAATGGGGATGGCGTTGCAACAATAAACTCTAATGATGAAAATGAAGAAGCAAGAAAAATTGCGATTAGCATCAATAAGCTTTTAAATTCAGGGATAAGTGCAGAAGATATTGCTGTTTTATATCGTGTGAATGTTTTAAGTCGTTCTATAGAAGAGGGTCTAAACAGAGCAGGTGTACCTTATAAACTTGTGGGTGGATTGAGATTTTATGATAGAGCAGAGATAAAAGACCTTATAAGTTACATAAGAGTTATAACAAATTTTCATGATGATTTTTCACTTAAAAGAATTATAAATAAACCAAAAAGAGGTTTAGGTAAAGCATCTGTTGAGAAGATAGAATTAGCATCTATAGCAAACGGGACTTCTATTTTTGAATATATAAAAAATGTAGATATGGCTACATTAGAATCACTTGTAAGAAAGAAAAATGCGAACACTTTAAAAGAGTTTGTTCAAAATATTCAAAATGTTGCAAAAGAGGTTCAAGAATCAACTTATAAATTTATAGATATATTAGAAGAAACATTTCATTTAAAAGATATATATAAAGGGCATCAAGATGAGTCTGATAAAATTTTAAATATGGATGAGTTTTATGGACTTTTCCGTGACTATGTAAAAAATAGTCCAGAATCTTCTTTAGATGAGTTTTTAAATGAACTAACACTTCAAAGTGAACAAGATCAAGTTGAAGGAGAGAGCATCTATATGATGAGTATCCATGCATCAAAAGGTTTAGAGTTTAAGCATGTATATATTATAGGGATGGAAGAGGGCTTTTTACCATTAGTTGGTGATGGTAGTGATTTGGAGGAGGAGAGAAGATTGGGTTATGTTTCTTTTACTCGTGCTAAAGATACTCTAACTCTATCTCATGCTCAAAGTCGTTTTTATAAAGGTCGCAGAAGTGATTTACAAAAAAGTAGATTTTTTAATGAAGCTGGACTTTGTGCTGGGTCTTTAAGAGTAGAGAAAAATATAGCATTTAAAAAAGGTGACTTAGTCCGTCATAAAATCTTTGGAACAGGAAGAGTAACTGGCATCAGTAAGTCTGGAAGAGAGTTTAAACTTAGCATAAATTTTGCAGGTATGAAAAAAGATATTTTGGCATCTTTTATTGAGAAGCTTTAATGAATCGTCTTTTTGTAGCATATAAACCATCATGGATAGGTTCAAATCTTTTTCTTAGTAAGTTAAAAAGAAAGTACGGTACTAAAAAAGCTGGGTTTACTGGTACTCTTGACCCTTTTGCTAGGGGTGTGCTAATTATTGGGATGGGGAGTCATACAAAACTTTTTCGTTTTTTAAATAAAACACCAAAAACTTATAGAGCTACTTTGTGGCTTGGTGCTAAGAGTGATTCTTTAGATACTGAGATGATAGAAACCGTAGAAATTTTTAAAGAGTTTGAAGAAGATAAAGTTTTAGAGGTAGTTAAATCTTTAGAAGGTGAGTTAGAATATGAACCACCTATATTTTCAGCTAAAAAGATAAATGGTCAAAGGGCTTATGATTTGGCAAGAGCTGGTCAAGAGGTGAAATTAAATAAGATTAATTCTACTATTTATGATACTAAGCTTATTAATTATTGTCACCCTTTTGTAACATTTGAAGCTACTGTTTCAGAAGGAACATACATCCGTTCTTTAGGTCGAATCGTTGCAAATAGACTAGGTATTGAAAATGGAAGTTTAAGTGCATTGGAGAGATTAAATGAGGGGCAATTTATATATGAAAATGAAAAAGCACTAGATATAAAAAAATCATTAAATATTCCTAAAAATAACTATACAGGTAATGAAGATAATCTTAAATATGGAAGAGTTCTTGCTTTAGATGATTTAGAGATAAAAGAGGATGGTTATTATTGGCTTGATAATGGTGATAATATTTCTATTATAAATATAGAAAATGATGATGAAAATGTAAAGTATGAACTAGGTAGGATATATATATGTTAGTATTGGCTAGAAAATTAAATGAAACTATAAAAATTGGTGGTGATGTTGAAGTGAAAGTTTTATCTATAGAGAATGGTGTGGTTAAGTTAGGTATAGATGCACCAAGGGATATAGATATTGTTAGAAACGAGTTACTTGAAGATGTAAAAGATTCAAATATTGCTGCTTCAAAAAATGTTGCAGTTGATGGATTGAATCTTCTTAGTAATTTACTAAAAAAGTAGTTTCATGAAAATATATAGAGCTTATGCAAAAGTAAATATTTTTTTAAAAATTACAGGGACTAGAGGTAATTATCATGAAATTTTATCTCGTTTTATGAAAGTTCAATCTTTATATGATGAGGTTAGTTTTAAGGAAAAAGAGTCTGAAGATTTTGAAATTATTGGTGATTTTTCTTGTGAAACAACTCAAAATACAATTTATAAAGCATATATTGCATTATTAGAATATACAAAAAGTGAAGCTTTAAAAAATCTAATGATTAAGTATGCAGTAGATGTTAAAAAAAATATACCAGCTTTTGCAGGTTTAGGTGGAGGAAGTTCAGATTCTGCAACATATTTAAAAATGTGTAATGAGATATTAGACCTTAAACTAACTAAAGATGAGCTTGCATCTATTGGCCTAAAAGTTGGGGCAGATGTTCCATTTTTTATATATGGCTATGATAGTGCAACCGTAAGTGGTATCGGTGAAATAGTAGAAGAGTTTAAAGAGCCTTTATTAAATTTTGATGTATATACTCCAAAAATTGAAATTAGTACACCAAAAGTATATGTAAGTTATAGAGAAAATTTTTATAACCCCATAGTAAAAGATGAAATACAATACTTAACAAAAGCTACAAGTAAAGAGATACTTAAAAGTAAAACACCAGAAGATGCGAATGATTTATTTGCTCCAGCACTCAAAGAGTATAAAGATTTGAAAACACATCATAAAGTAGGTTATTTTTTTTCAGGTAGTGGTAGTAGTTTTTTTACTGTCATTTATATAAAAGGATAAAAATGGGTGAACCATACGCAAAAAATAAAAAAGCATGGCATGATTATTTTATAGAAGAGAAGTTTGAAGCTGGTTTAGTTTTAACTGGTAGTGAGGTTAAAGGGATTCGTGCTAGACGGGTGAACTTAAAAGATAGTTTTATACGCATAGATAATGGTGAAGCAGTTCTTTTTAATATGCACATAGGAAGATTAGAAACTACGCATCATTTTTATGGGCATGAAGAGAGAGGTAGTCGTAAACTTCTTTTACATAAAAAGCAGATATTGCAGATGCAAAAAGCTGTTGATAGGGGTGGTTATACTATAGTTCCTTTACAGCTTTATTTTAATGCTAGAAATATTGTAAAAGTGCAGATTGCCATAGCAAAAGGTAAACAACTTCATGATAAAAGAAATGATTTAAAAGAGAAAGATCAAAAACGAGATATTGCTCGTTCTTTAAAGGAATATTAATGAGAATTTTCTTTGTATTGATTTTTTTTCTTTCTACTCTGCTTGCTCTTAGTATAGATGTTAAAAATCCAGATATTGCTAATGGAAAGACTGTTCTTATTGAGTTTAAAAAAGAAAAAAATATACAATATGAAAAAGTAAAATTAGATAAGAAATCTTATGAAATTTTTTTACATCCAACAGATGCTAAAAAAATGTATGCACTTATCCCTATTAGTTATTATAAAAAACCAAATATTGAAGAATTGAAGATAGAGTATAAAACTAAGGATGCTATTAGTAATGCTTTTTTTATGTTGGATATAAAAGATGGTAAATATAAAAAGGAAAAACTGAAAGTTAGTTCTAAAAAGATAAACCCTAAGAGTAAAGCTGTTAAAGATAGAACTGCTAAAGAGTATAGCGAAGCTATGAAGATATATGGTACTGTTACAAAACAAAATTATATAGATTCAAAGTTTATCATGCCATTAGAGAGTAAAATAACGAGTGCTTTTGGTAATGCTAGAATTTATAATGGCACTCTTAAGGGTTACCATGGTGGGACAGATTTTCGTGCAAAAACACCAACACCTATAAAATGTTCTAATGATGGAAAAGTTGTTTTGGCAAAAGATAGATTTTATGCTGGTAATTCAGTTATAGTTGACCATGGACATGGCATTTATAGTTGCTATTATCACCTTAGTAAGTTTAAAGTAAAAAATGGTGATATGGTAAAAAAAGGTCAAATTTTAGGTTTAAGTGGAAGTACAGGACGGATAACTGGTCCACATTTACATTTTTCAATTAGAGTTGGTGGAGTTCAAGTTGATCCACTTCAATTTATATCGTTAATGAATAAAAATATATTTAATGGAGAGAAAATATGACAGTGTTTCAATTACTAATGTTAGGAGCTTCGGCTTACTTTGCTTTTAAAATTTATGAGCATATACAAACTTTACAAGACCCAGAAGGTAAGGACAACCATAATAGTTCAGTAAATAATCATGTGAATAATAATGTACAAACTATAGATGCTTTTTCACCATTTGATGCTGATGAATTAATCCAAAAAGCTGATGTAGCTTTTGAAGAGGAAGATTATAAAAAAGCATTAGCATTTTTGTTAGAAGCAAATAATAAAGCAAGTAATAATCCTGATACTCTTTTTAAAATAGGTTATATACTTCAAAAGCAAAATGATAATGATGAGGCTTTATCTTACTATAAACAAGCTTTAGAGTTTGATAAAAAGAATGAGTATATACATAACTCTTTGGCTAGTATTTATCGTGAAAATAGAGAGTATATATCGGCTCAGATGCATCTTCGTGATTCATTAGCTCTTGATAACACAAATCCTATCACTTATTATAATTATGGAAATCTTTTAGTAGATATGGATAATAGTGAAGAGGCTATAAATATGTATGAAAAAGCTATAGAGATAAATCCAGATTTTGAAGAAGCAAAGGTTGAACTTGAAACTCTTAGAAATATATGAGTACCTTGATAAATTATCACCATTTGAACTTCAAGAAAAATGGGATAATTCAGGTCTTATAGTTGGAGATTTTGAACAAGATATAAAAAAAATAGTTTTAAGTATAGATGTAGATGAGGCTTTGATAGATAGATTAGATAATGATACGCTACTTATTACTCATCATCCTCTTATTTTTAGTGGATTAAAACAGTTGGAATTTAGTAAATATCCAGCAAATTTAATTCAAAAGATGATAAAGAAAAATATTACTAATATCGCTATGCATACAAATTTTGACCAAACACATCTAAATGATTTTGTTGTAACTGAAGTGTTGGGTTATGAGATAATTAAAAAAGATGGGTTTATCGCGTATTTTGATGTTAATGAAGATTTTGATATTTTTTCGTCTAAAATTTTAAAAGCATTTGGACTTACTCATACAAAATGTGTTAAGTGTTCAGAAGCAATAAGAAGAGTAGCTCTTACAACAGGTTCTGGTTGTTCTTTGATAGACTCAATTGAAGCTGATTGTTTTTTAACTGGTGATGTGAAATATCATGATGCAATGCAAGCAAAAAGCATAAATTTATCTTTAATTGATATTGGTCATTATGAAAGTGAACACTTTTTTGCACAAATTTTAGACAATCATTTGAAAAATTTAGGTTTAGAGGTTATAATTTCATCATCAGAAAATCCATTTACATATATAAAGTAAATTAAAACACTAAAGGTAGTCCATGAATAAGCATTTAAAACAGTTAATAGACATTTCTAAAGTTGATAAAGAGATTGATGCATTTGAGCCTCAAATCGAAGAAGCAAGCTATAATTATGAAGCAGCTTTAGCAAAAACTAAAAGTATTGAATCAGATATTGAAAATTTAGGTAATGAAATCAAAGAGGATGAAGTTAAAAAATCAAAAAATGAATTACATTTAGCTGAACTTTCTGATAAACTTGAATCAAATGCAAAAAAAAGTGCAGAGATAAAAACAGAAAGAGAGATGAAGTCACTTCAGCTTGAAGAAGAGATAGCAAAAGAACAAATCACTTTTGCTAATGAAGAGATTGTAAGACTTGATAAAATTATAGATGCTAAAAAAGAGCAGATTGAAGCCGCAAAAGTATCTTTTGGTGAATTAGAATCAAATTTAGAATCTGTAAAAGCAGATGTTGATGAAAAACTAAAAGTTATTAATAATGATAGACAAGAAGTTTTTAAAGCAAAAGAAAAATTACTTAATGATGTTAATCAAAAGGGTTTAACATTTTATCAAAAAATCCGTCGTTGGGCTAAAAATTCTACTGTTGTAACAGTTGAAGACCAAGCTTGTATGGGTTGCCATATGATGATAAATGATAAAACTTATTCTGATGTTATAAGAGCAGAAGAGATTACAAATTGTCCACATTGTGGTCGTATCCTTTATGTAGATGCTACTGCAAATCAAGAACAAGAATAATCAGAAATTAGGTAAAAACCTATCTTTACTTTAATTTACTATATTTTAAGTGTAGTGTTATACATTATAGCACTGCCACTTTTAGTATATCTCTCTTTTAAACCAAAGTATAAACAATCTATTCCAGCTCGTTTTTTTATTTTTGATAACAAACCTTTTGATAAAGAAAATGGTGTTTGGTTTCATGTGTGTTCACTAGGTGAAGCTCGTGCTTTGAAGCCAATACTGAATATGTTACAAAATCAAGATATAAAGATAACTACAGTAACTCATACTGGTCAATCTGAGGCTAAAAAATATGATGCTGATGTTAGATATTTACCTTATGAGATGTTTTTGCCGTTTTGGATAAAAAAACAAAAATTGCTTATTGTTTTAGAAGCTGAATTTTGGTATTTACTTTTTATATTAGCATCTAGTAGAGGTACTAAAGTTATCCTTTTAAATGCTCGTATTTCTGATAAAAGTGCAAAAAAGTATTTACAATTTGCGTGGTTTTATAAAAAGATGCTAAGTCGTGTTGATGTTATATATGCTCAAAGTGAAGTAGATAAAAATCGTTTTTTAGCATTGGGTGCTAGAAATATAAAAGTGATAGGAAATATAAAACTTGCAGGTGAGATAAAAAAAACAAAATCTTATGATAAGCCAAAGCAAGAGTTAATAGTAGCAGGAAGCACTCATGCAGGAGAAGAGGAATCTGTTTTAAAATCTTTTATAGAGTATAGAAAACAGCGAGATGCTACTATGGTCATAGTACCAAGGCATCCAGAAAGATTTAATGATGTTTATGAATTGATGCATCAATACTCAACTATACATAATTTATCACTTACAAGATTTTCAAAAGTAAAGAATTTTGAAGCAGATATGGTTTTAGTAGATGCTATGGGTGAGTTAAATAATATATATGCTATAAGTGATATAGCAATTTTAGGTGGTGCATTTAAAGATGATGTAGGTGGACATAATCCGCTAGAACCTGCTTTTTTTGGATGTAAAATAATTACTGGAAAACATTTTTTTCATCAAAAAGAACTTTTTAAATATGTGCATCATGTTCAGTATGTCAAAGCTGATGAGATTCATAAAGCTCTTATGAAGACAAAAGAACTACCACCTTCTATGGTTGAAGAGAAAATAGATTTAGAACCTATTATAAATAAGATATTGGGAGAAAAAATCGCATAAGTGCGATGGACCTACTGCCGAAGTAAACGCATCGTTATCGTAATAAATAGATGGAGGTTTCCTTCATTTTAAGAAATAAAATTAAGGAAAAAATTATGGCAACAGAAAAAGCATATAAATTAGTAGCAGTACAAGAGGGAATTTCAAATAAAAATGCAAAATCTATGGTAGATCGTGGTCTTGTGTATGTTGGAAATAAAAAAGTTATGGTAGCTCGTGCAGAGATAGATACAAAAACAGTTTTTAGAATGATTAAAATAGAAAAACCAAAAACTATTTTTGAAAATGAAGATTTGATAGTAGTAGATAAACCACCATATATAAATTCTGATGAGATAGAGAGACAGTTTAAACCAGCTGTACTTTTGCATAGACTTGATCGTGAAACAAGTGGAGTTCTTATGCTTGTTAAAAATGAAGAGTTTCGTCAAAAAGCTATAAAAGAGTTCAAAAAAGATAAAGTTTATAAAGAGTATATCGCATGGGTTGAGGGGATTATGAGTGAGCCTATAGAGGTTGATAAAGCGATTTTAACAACAAAGAAAAATAATCGTGCCTCGTCAAATGTTTCAGGAAAAGGTAAACCTGCAAGAACAGAATTTTTTCCTGATATTGTAAGTGCTAATAAAACAAAAGTAAAATGTATCATCCATAATGGTAGAACGCATCAGATAAGAACACACTTGCGTTATATAGATCACCCAATTATTGGTGATGAACAATATGGTGGTAGAAGATCAAAAAGAGTTATGCTTCATGCACATAAAGTTAGACTTCTAGGCTTTGAATTTATAGCTAAAGAACCAAAAACTTTTACACATTTTGAATAGTATAACTGTTGTAAAGATATATTATTAAGTTAATATATCTTTAGCAATATCAAATTGATTAGCTGTCATTAGATGAATTTTTGGATGATAGCTTTTAATCTCATCAAATAAATTTTTACTAAGTTCAAATCCAACTTTATACTCTTCTTCTATCCCTTTTTCATTTGCAACTCTTAATGCTTCTATCCAAGAATCTGGAACATTTATACCAGGTACATGAGCAGCTAGAAATTGTGCAGTCCTAAGTTTTGTTATAGGAAAAATCCCAAGAATTAGTTCAGTATCTGCATCACCTTTTAATTCTAAAAGTTGTTTTGCATTTTCTAAACTATAAACTGGTTGAGTTATTATCCCTTTTGCACCATGTTTTGCTTTTTTAAGAATCTTTTTTTGTAATGTTTTTGGATTTTTAGCAAATGAATTTATAACGGCAAACGGATATATAGGTTTTGGTTCATCCTTGAATGGCTTTCCTGCATAACTCATACCAGAGTTAAATGCAGATATAATGTCAAGTAAAAGTGAACTATCAGCTTCAAAAACACCTTTTGTATGTGGTTGATCTGAAAGATTAGCAGGGTCACCTGTAAGTGCTAAAATAGCTCTAACATCAACTTCATTTGCACCGAGTAAATCAGATTGTAAAGCTATCTTATTTCTATCTCTCATACCCATAGTTGCAATAACTGGTTTTTTTACTCTATCTTGAAGCATTTTTGCTGCAAAGAGTGAGTTATATTTTAGTTTGGCAAGAGGGTTGTCGGTTGTTGAAAATCCATCTACAAGTTTATCAAGTCCTAATTTTTCTATTTTATCTATAGTTTGAGAAAAATTAGCAGAGTGTCCAGGGGTTGTTTCTAGTGTAATATAAGTACCGTTTTGTAGCTTATGAATAAGTGTATCAAACAAATAAAATCCTATGTTAGAATATAATAGTGTTATTATAACTAATAGAGATAAAAATATATAGTTTTTAAATTATGTTACTATTGCAGAATAAAAAAAAGGAATAATATGTCAGAATTTTTAAAATTTGAAGTTGATTTAGATAACTTTATAACAAACTTAAATACTAAACTAGATGCTAATGATGAAACAATTACAAAACTACTAGAAATTGAAAATAAAACTTATATAAATTTTGTAAAACCCTTACAAATGATGGATGAATATCTTGGTCAATTTTTTACACCATTATCGCATATAAATGCTGTAAACAACACAGAAGAAACACAAAAAGTATATTCAGATTCTCTACCTATTGTAACGGAGTATTCTACGAAATTATCTCAAAATATAGATATTTATAAAGCATATAAAGATATAGAACAAAATGAACAAGATAAGTTAAATCATGAACAAAAAAGAGTTTTAGAATTAAACATTCAAAACTTTGAATTAAGTGGTGCAAATTTAGATGAAAAAACAAAAGAAAGATTACAAGAGATAAATATAAGAGAGAGTGAACTTTCAAATAACTTTTCTCAAAATCTTTTAGATGCAACTAATGCTTATGAAAAAATTATAGAAAATGAGAAAGATGTTGAGGGACTTCCTCAAAGTGATATAGAAAATGCAAAGTTTGAAAAAGATGGAAAAGTAAAATATAAATTTACTCTTCAGATGCCATCATACATAGCATATATGACTTATGGTAAAAATCAAAAGATACGAGAAGAGATTTATAAAGCTTATGTTTCAAGAGCACCTGAAAATGGAAAAATTATTGAGGAATTATTAAGTTTAAAAGATGAGGAAGCTAAACTTTTAGGATTTGACAACTACGCTTCTTATTCATTAGCTACTAAGATGGCAACAGATGAAAAAAGTGTACTTAATTTTTTAAATGACTTGCTTCAAAATTCAAAATCTCAAGCAAAAGAGGAACTTAAGGAAGTTCAAAAGTTGTCAGATAAACCACTTCAAAGTTTTGACAGTGCTTATTATAGTGAGATTTTAAAAAAGAAAAAATATGATATAGATGAGGAGGAGTATCGTCCATATTTTGAACAACAAAGAGTTATAGATGGTTCATTTAGCTTTTTAAATAAATTATTTAAAATAGAGTTTAAAAAAGTTGAAGAAGAACTTTGGGATGAAAAAGCTTCTGTATATGATTTATATGTAAAAAATCAATTAAAAGCTAGACTTTACTTAGATTTAGAAGCAAGAGCTACTAAACGGGGTGGAGCTTGGATGCATAACTTCCAAACTCATTGTGTAGATGAAAATGATGAAAAACAATTAGCTTCTGCTTTTGTAGTTTGTAATTTTCCACCATCTAGTGATACAACACCATCTCTTTTAAGACATGATGATGTAGTTACATTTTTTCATGAGATGGGTCATGCGATTCATCATCTGTTGAGTGATGTAAGTGAAAATGAAGTAAGTGGTGTAAATGGAGTTGAGTGGGATGCTGTTGAGTTTCCATCACAGTTTTTAGAAAATTTTGCTTATGAACCACAAGTGTTAAAAATGTTTGCATCACATCATGAAACAGGTGAAATAATCTCAGATGAGATGATAGAAAAACTTGTAAAAAGTAAAAACTTCCTTTCAGCTTCTAGTATGTTAAGACAGTTAGAATTTTCAATATTTGATTTTAAACTACATAATGGAGTTTATACGGAAAATGAAGTTCAAGAACTTCTTAATGAGATTAGAGAAGAAACAGCACTTATAAAAACACCATCTTATAATAAGTTTCAAAATGGTTTTGCACATATATTTGCTGGTGGATATTCTGCTGGGTACTATAGCTATAAATGGGCTGAAGTTCTAAGTGCAGATGCATTGTTTAGTGTAGTTGATGAGGGTATATTTGATTCTAAGATTGCCAAAGATTATTTAAACATAGTTCTAAGCGGTGGTGGCTCAAAAAGTATGGATACTCTTTTTAAAGAGCTTATGAAAAGAGAGGCAAATCCAAATAGTTTACTGAGACTAAACGGTATTAAGTAATGAGATTTATTCTCTTACTTTTACTAATAATAAATACACTTTTTGGAGATAAAATTTTGAAAATAGCTTCTTATAATATTGAAAATCTATTTGATTTAAAAAAAGATGGTTATGAATATAAAGAGTATATACCAAATACTAAATCATTATGGAATAAAAAAAATTATAAAATTAAACTAAAAAATAGTGTTAAAGTGATTAAAGATATAGATGCTGATATTATAGCTTTGCAAGAGATAGAATCTTTACAAGCTTTAAAAGATTTAAGACTTATTCTTAAACAAAATGGCTTATATTACAAATATTATAAAATTGCAGATAAGAAAAATACAACTACAAAAGTAGCTATTTTAAGTAAGATACCTTTTGTATATAATAAAGAAATTTCTGTTGGTTATTCATATAAATATAGAAATATTTTAGAAACTAAATTTAGAATTGATAATACTGATTTTTATATTTTCACAAACCATTGGAAAGCAAAATCTGGACCCGAAAGTATGAGAATAAAATCAGCTAAAGCACTTTTAAAAAGAGTTGAAGAGATTGGATTTTCAAAAAATATAATATTACTAGGTGATTTTAATTCTGATTATGAAGAGTATATAAAATTCAAAAGAAAAAGAAGACATAACGATACAAATGGATATACAGGTATCAACCATATTTTAAATAGTATTGGTCAAAAAGAGAAAGCTTCACAAGTAAAATATGATAAAAAAGCCTTTTATAATTTATGGTATGACATAGATGCCAAAGATAGATATACATATATATTTAAAGGGAAAAAAGAAGCTTTAGACAACATCTTAATATCACAACCACTTCTAAATAAAAGTGATATGAAATATATAAATAACACTATCACTAAACTAGATAAAGAGTATCTGTTTTATAAAAATAAGTATATAAATAGATGGTATATATCCAAAGGAAGAATCAAAAAGCATAAAGGGAAAGGTTATTCTGATCACCTACCAGTAAGTGCTAAATTTAAGTTAAAAAATTAATAAAATAATTAAAACAGCTTAAATATGATACCCTTTTGGAATTTTAATTATGGATAAATAATGGTTGCATCAGATATACAAAGTTTTTCAGAAGGTCGAACTAAGGCAAGGGCATATTTTTGCTATTTGTTTTCAAAAAATATTCCAAATAGACTGCCATCAATATCAGAAGAAATGGTTTTACCTCGCCTTGTAAAGATTAAAGCAGATTTAGAACATTGTGAGGGTGTATATCTTTTAGATGAAAAAGGTGTACAGATTTCGCCTACATATACTCAGACTGAAAAGATAGAAGATGATATTGGTAAGATACGGGCTCATCGTGCTTATTATTATCGTGCAGTTAGAGAAGAGAGATGTACGATTACAGACCCTTATCCATCACTTATTCAAGGGGGAGATTTAACTGTAACAGCATCTCAACCTATCTTTTGTGCAAATGGAAATTTAAAATATGTAGCTTGTCTTGATATGCCTTTGGATGAAGTTTTAGAAATAGGTCGTTTAAATACTTCAGATTCATTTTTTGCAAAATTATTCAAATTTTCTTATGCTGTATTTGCAGTAGCACTTATAGCAGTAGCTTTATTACTGTTTTTACAGGGTGGAACAAGTTTTTTTACACATGAAATATCTCTTACAAATTTTGATATAAAACATGTTTTTGAAGCTACTATTTTACTTACTCTTTCCTTGGCAATATTTGATTTAGCAAAAACCCTCATTGAAGAGGAGATAATGGGAAGGCATAAGGAACAAAATATATCAGGACCACATAAAACCATGGTTCGATTTTTAGGTTCTATTATTATTGCACTTTCTATTGAAGCATTGATGCTTGTATTTAAGTTTGCTATAACAGACCCAGATAAGCTATTGTACGCAATGTATATAGTTGGTGGAGTAGCTATGCTACTTATAAGTTTAGCAATTTATATAAAATTTACTAAGGTGAAAAATAGCGAATGATAGCGATAGTTGATTATAATATGGGAAATTTAGCAAGTGTAAAAAATGCATTTGCTAAGTTGGGAAAAGATACAGTTGTTGAGTGTGATCCAGATAAGTTTAAAAACTATGACAAGATAATTTTACCAGGTGTTGGTGCTTATGCAGATGCGATGGAGCATTTAAGAAGTAGAGATATGATAGAAGCTTTACAAGAGTATGCAAAAAGTGGAAACTATATGTTTGGTATCTGTTTAGGAATGCAATTACTTTTTGAAAGTAGCGAAGAGTTTGGAAAAAATGATGGACTAGGGCTTATAAAAGGCAAAGTAAAAGCTTTTGATACTTCAAAATTTGAAGAGCCATTAAAAGTTCCACACATGGGATGGAATAGAATGTTTACAAAAGAGCATCCATTATTTAAAGGTTTAGATGAAAATCATTATCTATATTTTGTTCATTCTTTTCATGCAGTTTGTGAAGATGAAAAGAATAGTATAGGTAAAACAACTTATGGCTATGAGTTTGATTCGGCAGTAGCACATGATAATGTGATGGGGATACAACCACACCCAGAAAAAAGCCATGAAAATGGACTTAAGATTTTAGAAAATTTTATTAATTTATAGGAAAACACATAATGACTTTATACCCAGCAATAGATTTAAAAGATGGAAAAGCAGTTAGACTTACAAAAGGTCTTATGGATAGTGCAAAGATTTACTCAGATGAACCTTATAAACTTGTAGAAAAGTTTGAGGCTATGGGTGCTGAGTGGGTACATTTAGTTGATTTAAATGGTGCTTTTGCAGGTGAACCTAAAAACTTAGAAGAGATTATTAAAATTCGTCAAAATTGTAATGTAAAACTTGAACTAGGTGGTGGTATTCGTGATGAAGATACTATTAAGAAGATGTTAGAAATAGGGATAGATAGAATTATATTAGGCTCTATTGCAGTTAAAAATCCTCAGTTTGTAAAAGATATGGCTTCTAAATATCCTATTGCTGTAGGTATAGATGCTATTGATGGTTTTGTGGCCGTTGAGGGTTGGGGTGAAGTTAGTGAGATGAGAGCAACTGACTTGGCAAAAGAGTTTGCTAATGCAGGTGTTGAAGCCATAATCTGTACAGATGTTGGTCGTGATGGAACTTTAGGTGGTGTAAATGTTGAATTTACTACAGATATTGCAAAAGCTAGTGGTGTAAGTACAATAGCAAGTGGTGGAGTAAAAGATGAGAGTGATATAGAAGCTCTTATTGCTACTAATGAAGTAGATGGTGTAATTATTGGTAAAGCGTACTATGAGGGAACTCTAGACCTTGAAAAAATGTTTAAATTATTATAATTAATAGAAAAAATAACAAAATTTAGGTAGAATTAGCCATAAATTTTGCCAAATATAAATATATATAAAAGGATTTCAATTGAAACTACTTGTTGTTGATGATAGTTCTACAATGCGTCGTATAATAAAAAACACTTTAGCTCGTCTAGGTTATAAAGATATACTAGAGGGTGCTGATGGTGCTGAGGGTTGGGCTCAAATGGATGCTAATCCAGATGTTGAGATGTTAATTACTGACTGGAATATGCCAGAAATGAATGGTCTTGAACTAGTTAAAAAAGTTCGTGCAGATGAAAGATTTGTAGATACACCTATAATCATGGTAACAACTGAAGGTGGTAAAGCTGAAGTTATTACAGCTCTTAAAGCTGGTGTTAATAACTATATTGTTAAACCATTTACTCCCGCTGTTTTAAAAGAGAAACTTGGTGCTGTAATGGGTGTTTCTGAATAATGCAGGAATACTACTATGAGTTAGTAGTTAAAGTTTCATCTCATCATGAGTTATTTGCTGATTTTTTAGCAGATACTGTGCCTGTTGGTTTTGAAGAAGTTGATGATGGTTTTATTATAAGAAGTGAAGATGAACTAGATACTATTGGTTGGGCATTGGATCAGTTTAGAGAAGCTCTTCAAAAAGCTTTGAAAGAAAATATAGAACTAGAATATAAACACAATAAACTTGAAAATAGTGATTGGGTGAAAACATATCAACAAAGTATTAAACCACTTCAAATAGATAAATTTTATATTCATCCTACTTGGGATGAAGAAAATCCAAATTTAATAAATATTATGATTGATCCTGCTTTAGCATTTGGAACGGGTCATCATCCTACTACTTCATCATCTCTTAGTGCAATTTGTAAATATGTAAATAAAGATAATAATGTTTTAGATGTAGGTTGTGGTAGTGGAATCCTTGGCATCGGTGCTATGAAATTAGGTGCTAAAGTAGATGCTTGTGATACAGATATAGTTTCTGTTGAAAATTCTATTCATAATGCTAAACTTAATTCATTAGAGTTCGAACGAATTTGGGAAGGCTCATGTACAAACATAGATAAAAAGTATGATATTGTTGTTGCAAATATAGTAGCTGATGTGCTTACTTTTATAGCAAAAGATTTAAAAAATGCTTTAGAAAATGATGGTATTTTAATACTTTCAGGTATTTTAGATAAATATGAAAAAAAAGTATTGAATTTTTACAAAGATTGTAAATTAGTTCAAAGAATAGCCCAAGATGAATGGGTAACATTAATTTTAAAAAAAGGTTAAATAAGAAAGATTATGCAAGAAGAAAATAATAATAACAACAACAATAACAATAAAAATGATAATAATTTTTTTAATCAAAATCCACTTATAACATTTGCAATTTTTTCAGTTGTAATAATTTTACTTTTTAAGGCAGTTGTTGGTGAAGGAAATAATAATTTCGCTACAAGTAAAAAAACTACTAGACAACAAATTAGCTATTCAGAACTTAAAAAGTTAGTAAATGCTAAAAGTATTTCAAAAGTAAATATTGGACAAAGTTATATAAAAGCTATTTCATCTGATGGTTCAATTATCTATACAACTAGAATTGTAAGAGGTGATAGTGAGCTTATAAAGCAGTTAGATAAACAGGATATAGAATATACAGGTTTTAACGAAAGTAACTGGTTCACGGAGATGTTTGGTTGGTTATTTCCATTTTTAATAATTATAGCTATTTGGATGTTTTTTGCAGGAAGAATGCAAAAAAGTATGGGTGGTGGATTACTTGGAATGGGTAATTCTAAAAAGATGGTAAATTCTGAAAAACCAAAAACAAAATTTGATGATGTTGCTGGTGTTGAAGAAGCTAAAGAAGAAGTTCAAGAGATAGTTGACTTTTTAAAATATCCAGA
The DNA here is from genome assembly GCA_034659595.1 of Campylobacterota bacterium. Classification (GTDB taxonomy): domain Bacteria; phylum Campylobacterota; class Campylobacteria; order Campylobacterales; family Sulfurimonadaceae; genus Sulfurimonas. Next base: position 9,946 of record JAYEHQ010000044.1, on the reverse strand, counting down.
TCGTTATGTAGAGATAGGTGCAAAAATCCCAAAAGGTGTACTTCTTGTTGGAAGTCCTGGTACTGGTAAAACTCTTTTAGCAAAAGCTGTAGCGGGTGAAGCTGATGTTCCTTTTTTCTCTGTAAGTGGTTCTAGTTTTATAGAGATGTTTGTAGGTGTTGGTGCTGCTCGTGTAAGAGATTTATTTGAACAAGCTAAAAAAGATGCTCCTAGTATTATATTTATAGATGAGATAGATGCTATTGGTAAAAGTCGTAATGCTGGTGCAAATATGGGTGGAAATGATGAGAGAGAACAAACTCTAAATCAACTTTTAGCGGAGATGGATGGTTTTGGAACTGATACTCCTGTTATCATATTGGCTGCTACAAATAGACCAGAAATCTTAGATAGTGCGTTGATGAGACCTGGGCGTTTTGATAGACAAGTTTTAGTTGATAAACCAGATTTTAAAGGTCGTATTAAAATTCTTAAGGTTCATGTTAAAAATGTTAAAATGGACAAAGATGTAGAACTTGAAGAAGTAGCTAGATTAACAGCTGGTTTAGCTGGAGCTGATTTAGCAAATGTAGTAAATGAGGCTGCATTACTTGCTGGTAGAAAAAGTCAAAAAACTGTAAAACAAAAAGATTTGTTTGAATCAGTTGAAAGAGCTTTAGCAGGACTTGCTAAAAAATCTCGTCGTATTAATCCTAAAGAGAAAAAGATAGTAGCATATCATGAAAGTGGTCATGCACTTTTAGCTGAAACGACTGTTGGTGCTAAAAAAGTTTCAAAAGTTTCTATCGTCCCTCGTGGTCTTGCAGCTCTTGGTTATACTCTAAATAAACCAGAAGAAAATAAATTTATGATGCAGCAGCATGAGATGTGGGCTGAAGTAGATGTTCTTCTTGGTGGTCGTGCTGCTGAAGAAGTTTTTATCAAAGAGATTTCAACAGGTGCAGGAAATGATTTAGAAAGAGCTACTGATATTATTAAGTCAATGGTACAAACTTATGGTATGAGTGATGTAGCAGGGCTTATGGTACTAGAAAAAAGTAGGCAATCATTTTTAGGTGGTGGTATGCAAGCTACTCGTGAGTATAGTGATAAGATGGCTCAAGATATGGATGATTTTATTAAAACATCATTAGAGGAGCATTATAAACTAGTACTTGAGCGTTTAGAAGAGTATAGAGATGCTATTGAAGATATGGTTAAACTACTTTATAAAAAAGAAAATATAACTGGTGATGAAGTTAGGGATATTATTATAAACTTTGAAAAAGAAAATAATATGGAAACAAAAGTTGAAGACCACTCTCAAAAAATTGAAGAAGAATTAAAAGATGACGCTGAAATGTCAGATGGTGAGCAGTAAATTTCTACTGCTTAACCTCACTCCTTTTGATAAATAATAATTTATCTAAATCTATACCAAAATTAAAATATTCAGAATGAAATCCATTTTTATGAATCTTAGAAAATTGTATTACAGCACTTTTATTTTTTTGTACTTCAAGATATAAAAGACCAAGAGCATAACGACTTTCATAAAAATCTGGATCTTTTATCTTTGATAACTCTAATAGTGCTATTGCATTGGCATGATGACCAGCTGCAATAGAAGCTACAGCCCCTAAAAATAATGTATAAGCATCTCTTACCTTTAAATCATCTATTAATTGATTATATAGGGTGTATGACTCTTCTGCTGAGCCATTATATAACGAAGCAAGAGCTAATGCACTAATCAGATCTTCTCTGTTTTGAGAAGTTGTTTCTAAAACTTGTTTTAATTGCTTATTTAAAAAATATAATTGACCTGTTATTAGATTTTGTTGAATATATAAATATCTTGCAATATATGCCCCATAGTATAAATCGTTAAAGTGAAATTTCTGTTTTTTTAAGTAACTAATTACTTTTTTTGCATATTCATTTGGTTCTAAGTCATCATAATTTGAATCTATATAGATTAAATGGGGTAATATATCATTAGGTAATAAAGCAACTAATTCTTTTGATACTTTCTTCGCATAATCAAATCTATCTAGTTTTATAGCTATTATAGAACTCATAGCTAAGTATATAGGTCTTTGTTTATAATCATTATCTAACCAGTCTAATGCTGATAGCATATTGTTTGAACTTAGTTGTAAAAGTGTTTTATAAAATTCTATCTCTTCACTTGGTTCTTCTAAGGATAGATTATCATTTAAAATTGATTTTAATTTAGCATAATCTTTATTTATAAGTTGACTTGTCATGATAGCATATATACCAGATAGATAATTTTTTGCATCTGCATAATATGATTTTAAAAAATGTTCATGTGCAGATAAAACATTTCCCATTTGTGCATATGTTAATGCTAAATTGTATTGCAATATAGAGTGTTTTGGATATATATTTACTAATTTTTGAAACTCCATATTTGCTTCTCTAGTTTTAAATGAAAGAGCTTTTTTAATAGATTTTGCTATACCTCTATTTACTTTTGATGAAGATGAACTTTTTCTAAGATAATCTTGAGCTGATGCAATATTATCTATATACATATTTGCATTACCTTTTCTAATATAACTTATATTTTTATTGGCATTAAATACTTTATATGGGGAAAAATAAAATATTTTTTGGTAATTTAATAATTTAGAATTTTTTACTTTATCTCTATAATGTTTTTGTGCAGCAGTTGCATCAAATAAAGATGTTTTTAATTTAACATTGATTGGATAGTGTTTATATACTTCATCCTCATATTTTGTTGTAATATTATCAATATCACTTGCGGCAGATTGCATTCTACCAGCTTTTAATTTTAAAAGTCCTAATGCTAGTTTAGCTTTAACAGGTTCAATTCCTTGTACAATAGCTTCTTCAAGATTATTTATTGCTAATGTTAAATCACCAACTCTTGCATATAGTAGTGCTACACTAAATGAATCTAGTTGAGAAAATTCTTTTTCTATATTTTCTATTGCCTCATAATTATTATTATATAAAGCATTGATTTTTGTACTGAGATGTTTTTGTTCATCTAAATAAGCTTCTGTTGTAGGATTATTTAATGCACTTAGTGCTTCAAGATAATTATTATTATAATAACTAATAAGAGCATAATAATATGAGTACAAAGGTGAATCTACTTCATGAGGAAGATATGCATAAGCTAAATCTATATGGTATCTGAAACTTTCATAATCATTTAGATGTAAAGAACATACAGCTGCATTAATAGCACTTACACATCTTTTTTCATCATTTTGGATTGCTTTTGAAAAAGTATCTAATGCTACTTTATATTGTTTATTTTTTAATTGAGATACACCTAAATTATAAAGAGAGATTGCTTCACTATACATAGCAATCTTTTCATAAAGTTTTAACGCTTTTGGCTTTGAACCTGACGAATATAAATAATTTGCTTTTGCTATCATATTTTCTAATTTACTGAGTTCAATAGGTTTAACTTTATCTTCATCAAGCTTATCTTCAATAGCATCCATAGAAATATATTTTTCATCTTTTGAGAACTTTGAAAATAATAGAACAACTAAAATAATAATAAGAACCAAAATAATACCTGCACCAGCAAAAATAATCATCTTTTTCTTTTTAGCTTCTTTGTCATCCTCTTCTAAAGATATATTTGCATTGTTTAAAGCTGTAATTTCGTCATCTTCAATTATTACTATATCTTCTTCTAATTCTTTAGACTCTGCCATAATATACCTTGATTTTTTTATTTTATTATATCGAATTACATTTTAAGTTTATCTTCAATATAAAAAGATATAATTTCGTTCTTTCAAAAGGCCTGTTAGCTCAGTCGGTAGAGCAAGTGACTGAAAATCACTGTGTCCTTGGTTCGATTCCGAGACAGGCCACCACCTATAAAACCCCAATTTATTTATTTTATGTAAATCCTCAATAAATCTGATATTTAGTAGTATTAAAATTATTAATTATATTTATTTTAGATGCAGATTTTTTAAGTAGTTTAGATTTTTTATTTAGTAAGTATTGTGAGGTATGGCTCCGGATATTGGATTCGAACCAATGACCAAGTGATTAACAGTCACCTACTCTACCGCTGAGCTAATCCGGAATGTGTTGATAAAGAGTTCAAATTAAATGGCTCCGGATATTGGATTCGAACCAATGACCAAGTGATTAACAGTCACCTACTCTACCGCTGAGCTAATCCGGAATGTTTAATTGAGCCGAGATTATACTTTATGGAGTGGTAAATGTCAAGCTTTTTTTATCTTTTTTTGCATTTTCTTGAAAAGTTTTTATTTGGTATAAAAAACTCTAAGTTTCCAAGTATTTTTTTTACTATTTTTAATTCATTTATTAAGATTTTTAGTCTATTTTTAGTATCTTCATCAAAAAGTAGATTTATATCATCTTGTGTTAATGGTCGTTTATCCAAAGTATTTAGAATGTCTTCATTACTATAGTATGAGTTATTTGGTTCTGCATGGACTCTTGAAGCTATATGGATAGGTAATGAGTTGTCAAATACTAACGATAAGTCTCGTAGCTCTTTGTAGCTAATGCCAACAACAGGATAAGCAGGGGGTCTATCTATGGTACCCAAATCTACTCTTGTTATATCAAGAGTCATTAGTATATCATTTAGTTTTTTTACCTCTTCTTTTGTATCATTAAGAGTATGTACAAAAAGTATCTCTATAAAAAGTTTACCTCTATATAGTTTAGAAAATTTTTGTACATTTTGTATAACATCTTCTATCTTGATATTATTATGTGGTCTATCTATTTTTTTAAAAATATCATCACTAATAGCATCTAAAGATAGTTTAACTTGATCTAATTTTAGAAGAGAATTAAATACCTTCTCATCAACTAAATTAGCACTATTTGTAAGTATAAGAATTTCAGTTTTATTTTTTATTTTATCTATTTCATCTATTAGTTCATCTAAATAAGGATAAAGTGTAGGTTCACCATTTGCAGTTATTGTTATGACATCTATTTTATCATTAAGATGTTCTTTTAAGTCATGTATGATTTGTGAAACTTCAATAGTATGGGTTTGTTTATCTACAGTAATAGCTGGAGCTAGTTCGCAGTAAAGGCAGTCAAAATTACATTGTTTTAGGGCAGGGGATAGGTCTATACCCAAAGAGTTGCCGAACCTCCTTGAGTTTATAGGACCAAAAATTGTTTGCATTAGTAAGTTTTACTTTTTACTAACTCTTTGACACTCTTTTACAAAGTGTATAGCATTTTCAACTGGCACATCTGGAAGTATTCCATGACCAAGGTTAAAAATATGTCTTGAAGTTCCCATAGTTTTTTGAATATCTTCAACACTCTGAGTTGTCATCTCTTGAGAATATAGCCTACATGGCTCCATATTTCCTTGAAGAACATATTTATCTCCAAGTTTTTCTTTTGCTACCGCCATAGGAGTTGCCCAATCAACACCAAATACATCAAAGTTACCATAAACTTTATCTAAAAATGATGGGATTCCTTTAGGGAACATAATGATAGGAGTATTTGGATATTTCTCTTTTAAATAGTCTGCAATTTCAACCATATATTTCCAAGAAAATTCATCATATAAACTAGGTTCTATAGCTGCTGCCCATGAGTCAAAAATCTGAACTACATCGATACCAGCTTCTATCTGTTTTTCCATGTAAAATTTTATAACTTCTGTAACTTTTGCAAGTATTTTATGTAAAAGTTCAGGGTTTGAATACATCATTTTTTTACATATATTATATGTTTTTGTACCTTGACCCTCTATCATATAAGTAGCTAAAGTCCATGGAGCACCAGTAAAACCGATTAGCGCTATATCATCACCTCGTTCATCTAGTTGTTCTCTTAGAAGTTTGATTGTATCAAAAACATAAGTAAGTTTAGAAGCTGCTTCGTCACCGCCTATAAGTCTGTCTAAATCTTCTTCATTTTTTATAGGGTCAGAAAACTTTGGTCCTTCACCTTTTACAAATGATAAATCCATACCCATCTCATCAGGTATAACTAATATATCACTAAAAAGTATAGCAGCATCAACACCAACAATATCAAGTGGTTGAATAGTAACTTCTGCAGCCTTTTTCGGATCATGACAAAGGTTTAAAAAATTACCAGCCTCAGCTCTTACTGCCATATATTCTGGTAAATATCTACCAGCTTGTCTCATCATCCAAACAGGAGTGTATGGAGTCTCTTTTCCTAAACATGCATCTACAAATATTTTACCCATTATTTTTTCCCTACCTTACCTAAAAAGAATAATCCAACTGCTACAGCAGCTATTGATAGTGCGAAGTATAGCATATCTAAAGCACCATTATAAGTTGTATGCCCAACCTTTTGAAAAAATCCAACTACTAGTACCATAACGATAACTTTAGAAATTTTATCTTTTAATTGATCTAGTGAATGGATAGCTAAAATTTTATTATCATTGCCACTGTCATCTTTAGCTACATCTATTTCAGAGATAAAAAGTTCATATAATCCAAAAGAAAAAAGTAACATAACTACACCAATAAGGTATAAATCAACTGCACCAATTATCCAACCAACTACATCTTGATGAAAATGATCTGGATGCGCTCCAGTTAAATAAGTTGTAGCAACATATTTTGCAGTTGAAAATATATCAATACTTGCAACTATAAAAAGTACAATAGCCCCAATAAGACCAAAAACAACGGCAAGGATAACCATAAATCTTGATGCCCACAATGAGCCTTCAAACATCTTTTCCATCTATTTCCCCCCCCTCCATTTCAACCCATTTTTGAGCAATTCTTACAGCATTTGTAGCTGCCCCAACTCTTAAATTATCAGCTACAACAAAAAGATGTAACATATTTTTAGAATAGTTATCATTTCTAATTCGCCCTACAAAAGTTTCATTTTTATCTAAACAAGTAGTTGGCATCGGGTATATAGCATTAGATGGGTCATCTAGTATAACTATATTTGGAGCTTTACTTAAAATAGCTCTTGCTTCAGTTGCATCTACCTCTGCATCAAACGAAAGTGTAAGTGCTTCAGCATGACCACGAAGAGTTGGAACTCTAACACAAGTAGCACTAAGTTCAATCTCTTTGTGCATGATTTTAGTAGTTTCATTTACCATCTTCATCTCTTCTTTAGTATATCCATTATCCATAAAAACATCTATTTGAGGGATTACATTTAATGCTATTTGTTGATTAAAAGCTTTATGCTCACTCTCATCTAGTTTAAATGCAAAGAAGTCTTGCATCTGAGTTACTAACTCTTCCATAGCAGTTTTACCAGCTCCACTTGTTGCTTGATATGTTGAAACATCAACACGCACTAAATCATAAGCTTCATCTAGTGGTTTTAAAGCTTGAACCATTTGTATAGTTGAACAGTTTGGATTTGCAATAACTCCAGTATCTTTCCATAATGCAATATCGCTAGGATTTACTTCTGGAACTACTAAAGGCACATCAGCATCCATTCTAAAATGAGAAGTATTGTCGATAACAACTGCACCAGCTTTTACAGCTGCAGGTGCAAATTTTGCACTAACACTTCCACCTGCACTAAAGAGTGCAATCTCTATTTGTTCTTGTTCAAAAATCTCATCTGTAAGCTCAACAATAGGTAATTCCTCTTTGTTAAAAGAAACTGTTTTACCAACACTTCTTGCAGATGCTAATGGAATTAACTTATTTATTGGGAAATCTATCTCTTGTAAGATTGTTAAAATCTCTTCACCAACCGCTCCATTTGCTCCAACTACTGCTATATTATATTTTTTCATTATTTACTTTCCTTTTCTTTTTTAATTTTATATTTATTTATAAACCACGAGATTCTAAACAAAGGCTCTCAGGTGTTATTATATTTCCATCACTTAAAATCGTAGCTCTTTCAACAACTGAGATAAGTTCACGAATATTTCCTGGCCAATTATATTCTAATAATTGTTCTTTAGCTTCATTACTAAATTTTTTTAATTCAAAATTATATTTTTCACAATTTGATTTTAGTGATTTTTCTGCTATTTCAAGTATTTCATCTTTTCGTTCTTTTAAAGGTGGAATATTCAGAGGTATAGTATTTAAACGATAGTATAAGTCTTCTCTAAATTTTGAATCTTTTATTTTTTCTGTTAGATTTGCATTTGTTGCTGAGATAACTCGTATATCTATTTTGATAGCTTTTGCAGAACCTAATCGTCTAACTTCTTTCTCTTGTAAAGCTCGTAAAAGTTTAGCTTGAACTTCATAAGGCATCTCCCCGATTTCATCTAAGAAGAGTGTACCACCATTTGCTAGTTCAAATTGACCAGCTTTTGCTTCACTTGCATCTGTAAAAGCACCTTTTTCAAATCCAAAAAGTTCACTCTCAATCAGACTCTCAGGAATCGCAGCCATATTTATAGCAATAAACGGTTTTTTAGCACGAGGTGAATTTTTATGTATATAGTTTGCAAACACTTCTTTCCCTACACCACTCTGACCTAACAGTAAAATACTTGCATCAGTTAATGAAGCTTTTTTTGCTATTTTTAAAACCTTTTGTAATGCTTCTGAAGTACCTAAAAAAGAGTCTGTATTACTCTTTTTCACTCTTTTTTGTTTTAATGATTTTGTAGCTTCTTGTACTTTACTTTCACGCTTTATAGCTTCTATAAGTGCATCGATTTCAAAAGGCTTTAGTAAAAAATCTTTTACCCCAAGGTGGATGGATTCTATGGCACTATTTAGTGTTGCATTACCAGTCATTATGATAATTTCATATTTACCATCTAATTCTTTGATAAATTCTATACCATCCATTTTAGGCATGTTTATATCTGTAATAATTAAATCAAAACTATCATCTAGTTTTTTTAAAGCATCAACTGCATTTTTAAATGTTTTAATCTCATACTCTTGAAAATCACCCATGGCAATTTCAAGTGATTTTCTCATATTGATGTCATCTTCAACTATTGCAATTTTCAAATATAAACCCTTATTTTAAAGCCGTGATTTTAGCAAAATTTTCATTAAAATCGACTTTGAAACAGGTTGTTTTTAAGGTTAAAATAGTTGTACCCGTATATAAGCCGTTTATAGTTTTATCTTTATGTTTAACTTCAAGAGCGAGTTTATGGATAAAGTTTATAAATTTTTGTGGATTTTTTGAGATTGTTTTTTTTAGGTTATTGTTTTCATTATCTAGTACTATAGATGCTATAGGGTTAGCACAGCATTTTTGCATAGCTCTAGATATTTGAAGAGTTTCATTATAAAGAAATGAGTCTTTTACTACATATCTATAAGATATGAGGTAATACTCACTTGCATTTATTGTAAGTGATGTAATGAACCAGCATACATAAAGTCTGAATAGCAAACTGTTATTTCCATTTCTACTTCACAAAGACCTTCTTTAAAAGTTGTTTCAACTATATTTGCATTTCTTACCATTGCAGATACAGAGGTTCTAACACTTGAACGCTTAATCATCATATTTTTTACTAAATCTTGACCTTCTACATAAACACCTTTTATTTTTTCCGCTATCAATCTATAAGAATCTCCAATAGCAGCTCGCTTAGCAAGTGCAAAAGCTTGAGCAGGTGAAATCGTGTTTGTAGGTGCTACACCTTGACCAATTACATTAATAGTAACATTTTTATTTCTTTTTAAAATAGGTGTAACAGTAGGACGACTAATAGTGTTGCAAGTTGGGCAATTTTTAGTGTTCTGAACACAAGTGTTACATGTCTTGCATGCTGTTGAATCTTTCTTGCATGTGCCTGCTTGTATATTTATAGATAATATCCCAAGTAGCAATAAAATATACATAAAAACATTTTTCATTTAGTCTCCATTTTAAAATTAATTATAAACCTATTACTTAGATAAGCAATATCTATGCCAACTTTACCAAATAGTTCTATATGGACCACAACTATTACAACCAGTGCCACATC
>JAYEHQ010000043.1:5089-15559 GCA_034659595.1 Campylobacterota bacterium | reverse complement strand
ATAAAGTTACAGTTTAGGAAGGAATAAGGATTTTGGAAAAGTTGTCTTGACAAATTGGGGTGCTATAGTTGAATAACTCGTATCCATAAAAGAACTTCTCAAATTTCCTGCATAAATTTTAGACTCTTCTAAACTTTTACCTTGTTCTAAACCTTCATAAATAGCTGCATTGGTAAATCGTGATAATTCTTTTGCATTATGAGTTCTTTCATCTTTCCCCCAGTTATTAATAGGATAATCATTTTGTATCTCTCTAACACCTTTCATCATCTCCATATAGGTTTCTTCCCCACCAAATATTTCATAAGCTTTATCAAAAGCTATTTTTTGTTTATCTATTTGTTCTTGGGTAGGTTCTTTACCTAGCTCCATAGGTTCACCATCATAAAAACTATCTACTATCTTTATAAAATCAGTAGGAGATATATAGTTAGGATAAGCTTCATGGATTTTTCGTACTTGTAAATCTTCATCTGCTTTAGAGTAAGTCTCAGGTATAGGTGTATAAATATCTTTATACTTCTCTTTCATCTCATCCATTTTATCAACAGGTTTTGATGGTGTTACACTTTCATAAGCTGATACTGCTTTAGTAGCAGTTGTTTTATTAGTCTGATACACTTGTGTAGCATAATGTGATGATGTAACATTCATAATAAATCTCCTATGCTATATTAACTATATAGTCTAAGCAATTGCTATGCCAAATTTAACAAAATTAAATTATTATGATTATTTGTATTAAAAATAAAAAAGAACTTGTGATTAAATTAAATATTATTTTCACGATATGTTATAATAATATAAAATTACCACAAAAGTAGATTCAACATGTCAAAAACCCTTTGCTCTTTGAGTTTTGAAACAACTAACAACTATAACACTAACCTACAAACACTCTTAAAACTTATAAAAGAAACAAAAGAAGATTCTATAATTGTAGCTCCTGAAGTTTGTTTAACCGCTTATGATTATGATAATTTTGAAGAGGCTGTTGCATTTGCAAAAGTAGCAACTCAAGCTATAAAAAAAGTATCTAAAAATAAAATAATTATATTGACTATGTTAGAAGCAAAAGGGGATAAAGTTTATAACTTTGCAAAAGTTTTTAACAATGAAAAAGTAGTTTATAAACAAGCTAAAGCTAAGTTATTTAAGTTTGGTGAAGAGCATCATTATATGGAAGCAGGTAATGAAGAAGATATTAGAATAATTGAAATTGATGGTATAAAAATCGGTCTTTTTATCTGTTTTGAACTTCGTTTTAAAGATTTATGGCAAAGATTAGAGGGTGCTGATGTTATAGCTGTTCCATCTTGGTGGGGTCATTTAAGAAGAGAAAATTTCAAAACTCTTACTCAAGCATTAGCTATTATGAATCAATGTTTCGTGGTTGCATCTGATAGTTTAAATGATGAGTGTACAGGTGAAAGTGGGATTATAAGCCCTTTTGGTGTTGTTAAAAGAAATGGTGTCATAGCTCATTTACAAGTGCATTATAGTAAAAAAGAGATACTAAAGATGAGAAAATATATGGCCGTAGGGATAACTAGTGATACAAAAATTAGATAGGATAACAGCATCAAAAACAGCTAGACTAGCACAAGAGTGTGATGCTAAGTTTAGTCTGTCAGAAGCTACTAAACGAGCTATAGCAAATACAAATAGAGAACTTTTTGTTCCAGCAGTTTTTAAACACAACGCTTATAAACTAGATGCTCTCCCTATAGGATCATCTCAATATATCAGTTCACCACTTACAGTTGCTAAAATGACTGAGTATTTACAAACAAAAGGTGCAGATAGAGTTTTAGAAGTTGGTTGTGGTAGTGGGTATCAAGCAGCAGTTTTATCACATCTATTTCGTGGTGTTTTTACCATAGAACGCATTGAGCCTCTTATGTTAGAAGCAAAAAATCGTTTTAGAGAGCTTAATATTTCCAATATCCATACAAGAACAGATGATGGACAAAATGGTTGGAAACAATATGCTCCATTTGATAGAATCCTTTTTTCAGCTACTGCATCTAAAATACCACAAAAATTATTTGATCAGCTAAGTGATAATGGAATTTTAGTAGCACCTATGCAAAAAGGTAATAAGCAGATTATTGTAAGATTTACAAAAAATGGTCATTTTATAAAAGAGGAAGAGTTAGAAGCATGTGACTTTGTACCTGTTTTAGATGGGGTTCAAAAGTAGTGAAATTATGCTATCTTCATAATGGAAGAAACTCGTTTTCTACACATAAAGAGATGTTTTTACAAAATTATAAAAATAATGTAAATATAAATGATAAGCAAGAAGTAAATAAAAATCATGATATTTATTTAGTTGATGTAGATTTTGTAGATAAAAAAATATCTATAAAAATAAATGAATTTTTTTATGACATAGAAACACCACTTATCTATTTTCTACTTCCTAAAGAGTATAAAACAGCACTTATACAACTCGCTTTTATGCTAGATAGCAAATCAATTATAACCGTATCGCAAGACACAACTAAAGCAATAGCTAAAATAGATAAAGATTATGAAAGGCATACTCAACAAAATAAAGTTTTATCTTTAGGTAATAATCTTGTAAATCATCACTCCTATATGATATATAAAAATTCAGAATTTTCTTATGCAAGTCAGCAACTTTTAAAAGATTTAGGGTGCAAGACGATGCAAGAGGTTCATAAAAAAGTATCTAAACATATCAATATAGATGATTTTTTTATAGATGAAGAACCTGTAAAGAGATTAATATCTAGGACTTTAGATAAAAATTCAGTATTTTTTATAAAAGGTATAAGAAGTGATGGTTTCGTTCTTATATCATTTGAATTAAATAATGATTATGAACCAAAACAAAATACGAAAGAGTATATATCTACAAGGCTTTCATTTATAGAGTTATTAAAAGATAAAATACTTGAGAAAATGGTTTCAGATAAAGATATTTGTATTATGACGATAGATTTATATGGTATATCAAAAGTATTATCTTTAAAAGATGAAGAGATATTTATAAAAAAGTTTTTATTTGAAGTGGAACTTATTATAGATTCTAAATTGATTTTAGCTCAATATGATGATGGCTTTTTTACAGTATTATTTGAAAATATATCTTTTAAAAATATGCAAAAAAAAGCTCAAAATTATTACTTACAAATGATGACTTTTTTTAATAAACACAAAGTAGAGCATGAAGTATCTATCTATGTTATAAATATTCCAGAAGCTGAATTAGAGCCAGTTTTGACAACTATTGATGCAATTTTGGAAGATGATTTTAGTAAAAGTGGATTAGATAAATCAGAGATAAAATATATAAATGATTTTCAAAAAGATATGGATACCCAAGATACTATAAAATATCTTTTAGATACTATATACACTAATAATAATGATTTAAAACTTGTAAACATTTATGATGGGATGTGTATAAATACCTCTTCGAAAATTGTTAAGCAAACAGATGAATTGATATATGTAAAAGTTGAGCCACTTCAAGGTTTTGTTATAGATTTAGATAAAACAACAGTATTGCAATCATCAGTAATAGCAAAAAGCATAAAAGCTAATGTTAAATATATTTGTAATAAAGAAAATTATGCGATACTGAGTAACTTTAAGATGCTTGATTATAATCCAAATGAGAGATTACATGGAAGGGTAAAAAGTGCAAAAGTTATCCCTATAGTAATATCTTTAACAGGTTCTAAAGTTAAAGGTGTTGTGATTGATATATCTGCTAAATCTATAGCTATTAAATTGAAAAAAACGAAATTGATGAAACATATTTTAAATCAAGAGATAAATTTTATGTTTTATATAGAGGATATAAGAAAAAAAGGTGAATCTATAAAGATAGAGGAAAATGCTGTAGTTGTTTATGAATCTTCCCCATCTGAAACAGGTTATGTAAAATTGGTTTGTATTTTTAATGAAGATATGGAAAGTGAAGCAGTTTTGATAGATTATATATTTAATAGACAAAAAAGTATTATTCAAAATATTAAATATATGATTACGAGGAATAAAATTAAATAAAAAGGCATTTTGTATAGTATGGAAAATATATATGGTATAAAGTATGAAAAACCTGAGGTTGTGTTACTTCAAGATACTGGTATTGGTGTAGCTGAAAGTGCTGCTAGGACTTGTTATGATTCATTTTCCAATAGTGAGAATGAAGTTATAAAAGATATAGAATCTCAAATGCCAGATGCTAAAATGTGTGATGAGATAAATGATATAGAAGATTCATCTCTTTTAGATGATTTAGCTTGGACATACTTTCATCATAGCATCTTAGAACACGCAAATCTTAGTTTTTTGGTTCGTGGAACAAGTCGTGGGGTTCTTCAAGAACACGCAAGACACCGCATCCAAGCCATAAGTGTTAGAAGCACTCGTTATACTATGAGTTCTATTATAAATGCTTTTGTTGCATCAATGGATGATAAAGATTTTTTTATAGATAAAATTTTAACTTTTGATATGTTCGTAACTGCCGATATAAACTATAATAAAATCGAGATAGGTGCAATGTATGATAAGTTAGTTTATCAAAAATCAGTCCAAGAGGACTTTATAGATTTATGTGTTGCTAAAAGTTCATTGTATCTTTTAGAAGAGTTCAGTATAGGTAGTGATTCAGAATTACTGTTTCAAGCTCTGCAAATGGGTAAGAAAAAGAGAAATGTGGGTGATGCATTTAAGCATATCATAACTGACAATGTAAAAGTTGATATGGTGGTAACTTTTAATCTTAGAAGTTTAAAAAATTATTTTACTCTTAGAGATAGTGGGGCTGCTTATTTTCAGATAAGATGGTTAGCTCAAGAGATGATGCGAGTTACACCTAAAAAATATTTAGATTTGATTATCAAATTAAAGGAAAAAAATGTATAGATTATTATTAGTTATTACTATTGTTATTTTTAGTGGATGTTCTTCGAAAACAGAGTATAATTCTGTTATATGTGAAGAGTTAAAATCTACTCCAAATGAAACAGTCCCTAAAGAGTGTAGAATATATAATGAAGCAGAAGCAACAAAAGCATTCAATAAAGTTGTAGATGAGAAACAAATATTAGATAAAGATATAATAGAATATAAAGAGGAAAAATAAATGAGTATAGAAAAAGAGCTAGTAAAAAGAAGTGGTGGTGTTTGTGAACTGTGTGGTAGTGAAGATTCTTTAAGTGTTTTAGAAGTAAGCCCATCAGATGCAACAGCTGATAAATCTATTTTTGTTTGTGCAAACTGTAAAACACAAATAGAAAGTGGTGAGTTAGATGAGACACATTTTAATTGTTTGAATGATTCTATGTGGAGTGAGATTCCTGCTGTAGCTGTTATGAGTTATAGACTACTTCATATTCTAGGTAGGCAAGATTTAGTAGATATGATGTATATGGAAGAGGATGTAAAAGCTTGGGCTGATGCAGGTTTGCCAGATGAAAATGCACTTGTATATAAAGATGCAAATGGTGTTACACTTCAAGCTGGTGATACTGTAGTGATAACAAAAGACTTAGATGTTAAAGGTACAGGATTTACCGCAAAAAGGGGAACTGCTGTAAGAAATATAGGTTTAGTTCCAAATGATGCCCAGCATATAGAGGGTCGTGTAAATGGAGTGAAAATTCATATCCTTACTAAGTATCTTAAAAAATCATAGAGATTAAAAAAGGTTATAGATGAAGTTTATTATTTATATATGTTTATTATTTAATTTATCATTTGCAAATGAAAATTCCGAACTATTAAGAGAGTTAAAAATTTTAATAGAACAGAATGGAAAAAAAATAGAGCAAAATGGTCAAAAGATAGAACAGAATGGTCAAAAAATAGAGCAGAATGGTCAAAAGATAGAACAAAATAGTGCAGATATAAAAACTATGCAGTCTCAAGTCTCATTTATACAAACTTTACTGAGTATAGTTTTAGGTGGTGTTATTGCATCACCATTTTTTGTGATATATCTACAAAGACAAAATGATAAATATGCCCAAAAAGAGATAAAACAAAATAGTGAAATAACTACAAAACTTTTAGTAGCATTGAAAGAACTTTCAGAAGATGATCCAAAAATACAAAGATCATTAAGGGTAGCAGGATTAATATGAAAAGTTTTTATGAAAAAAATATTGATGCATTGATTAAAATTGATCCAATGCTAGGTACGGCTATTTTCTCTATTGGAGAAAATAAAAAGTTTGAGGTTTTTCAAGGTAAAGATGCATTAGATATAAATCTACTTGATGTTCAAAGAAATGATTTTATGTATGAAAAACCATTAGATGAACTTGTACAAACTGTAAATGAATTTCATAATGAATATGTTAGGTATCCCGTATTGTTCTTTTATGGCATGGGTAATGGTCTTCTTTGTAAAGCACTTCTTGAAAATGAATCATTGATGCATCTTATAGTTGTTGAACCAAATTTAGAGATAATATATATCGCTTTAAATTTTATAGATGTTTCAGAAGAGTTAATATCTGGTAGGATTGTTATAAAGACAGATACAGATATAAGTTTTGCAACTGTTATAAAGCTTATAGAACAACCGAATATAAGAGCTTATGCTAAATTATATAATCTTCATATACATTCAAATTATTATGCAAAGAATTATGCTCAAAATATAAAAGAAATCAATGATGTATTTATAAAAACTTATAAACATATAGTTATTGGGCATGGTAATGATGCAACTGATTCTTTGATAGGGATAGAACAACATATTGCAAATATGCCTGAAATGTTTAGAGGCTATAAAACAAAAAATATGTTTAAAAAGAAAAATAGTGAAGTCGCAGTTATAGTCTCTACAGGACCATCTTTAACTAAACAGTTACCTCTTTTAAAAGAGTATGCAGAGTATATGACCATTATATCTGTAGATGCTTCACTTCCTATTTTACAAAAACATGGCATCGTTCCAGACTTTGTAACATCTATAGAGAGAGTTATAGAGAGTTCAAGTTTTTTTGATAATGTTAAAGATGAGAAATTAAAAGATACTTATTTTGTAGTTTCTTCATTAGCAGACCCTTACACTGTACATAAACTAAAAAATCAAAAGTTAATGTTATCTATGAGACCATTATCATATATGATGTATTATGCTTTAGAGGATTTTGGATACTTAGGTTCTGGAATGAGTGCTGCAAATCTTGCTTATCAGTTAGCCGCACATATGAGCTATAAAGACATTATACTTATAGGTCAAGATTTAGCTTATAGCAAAAGTGGTGTAAGTCATGCAAAGGGTCATAAATATATAAAAAATAAAGATAATCATAAAGATTCAGATGTATTTGTAGAAGCTTATGGTGGAGATGGTGTTGTAAAAACAAGTATGATTTGGAATATGTTTAAAAACTTTTTTGAAAATGATATATATGAAGCAAAAGAGTGTTGTGGTATGATAACTTATAATGCTACAGAGGGTGGTGCTAGGATAATTAACTCTGTTGAGATACCTTTTAAAGAGATTTTAGAAAAACTTATAGACAAGGAAAAAGCTCCTAAAAAAACAAAAATAAAACTAAATAGAGTTACCAAAAAAACATCTGATAAAGTGATAAGTAAAGCAAATGAAAAAACTGTCGCTATGAGAGAGTATGGAGTAAAGTTAAAAAAAGAGGTAGAAGAACTTTTTTTAAAAGTAACAAAGAAAAATGAACTTATAGAAGAACAAGCTAGAGAAGATGTAGATTATGAGGAACTTTTAACTCTCATAGAAGAGATAGATGTCATAAAAGCTGAGGTTGAATCTGATGAGTTTTCTAAAATGTTTACAGATACTGTCCAGTCATATATATTTCATCAGGAGTTAAATATAGCAAAACTGATGGTAGAAAATTCTCAAACAGATGAACAAAAAAAAGAAAAACTTATAAAATGGGCTAAAATACACCAATACTGGCTTTTCTCACTTGCTGGTGGGATAGAAGCTCAGCTTTATGCTATAGATAGTGGTAGAGATTTAATTGAAAATAAAGCTAATGAGTTTAAATTTTTAGATAGCTTAGTAAATATAGATAAAGAAAAATTAAAAGATTTATATTGTAAAGATGCTATTGGATTTTTGGCTATTGAAAAAAATTTATATGATAAAGATTTTATAAATTATATTAAAGAACTTTATATAAGATTTCCTCAGGTTACTTTTAAGGCTTTTTATTTTAATGATGTACAAAAAGAATTAGTTAGTAAGTTTTTTAAAGATGAAGTTGATAGATTTAATTTAATTACCCCTATTAATATATATCAAATAGTAAATGAAATTGAAATTTATTTTGAAATAGGAACTGCTAGTGAAGTAATTAAACTTTTAATGTTTAATTCTAAAAAAATATTAACATTAACTTATTCTTCATCATTAATTTCAAAAACTTTAAAGGACTATTCTGGAGAAGCTTTTAGCAATCATGTTCTTTTAAGAAGACCAAATTTATTTTCTTTGAATAAAGAAGATTTAAATAAAGCTAAAGGAAATATATTAAAACTACAATTTAATAAGGTATTTGAAAATCTTGAAGATAGTATTTCATTGGAAGATAATAAAAATGTGTATGATTTATATTATTATGATAGTATTCAATATATATTGCAAAATAAAGAATATAAACAAAATATTATTAACATAAATAGTAATATTTGGAAATCTAATTATGGAGTAATTTAGATGATTAAATTAAAAGAACATCATAATTATGTTGCATTTTTTTTATCCTTAGGATGTAATTTAAATTGTAGTTATTGTATAAATTTACATGATGAAGGTTCAAGATATAAACAAGCAAAACGGAAAGAGTTATCATATAAAGGGTGGATAAAAGCAGCAAATTTATTAGAACTTAGAGATGATTTACCATTAAGTTTACAAGGTGGAGAGCCAACATTATTAAAAGGTTTCAATACTTTTGTTAAAGAGGTAAAACCAGAGATAAAGATGGATTTACTAACAAATATGATGTTTGATGTTGATAAGTTTATAAAAGAGGTTCCAGTTGAACGATTTACTAGAGATGCTCCTTATGCTTCTATAAGAGTTAGTTATCACCCTGGTCAAAATGATATAGATGATTTGATATATAAAACACAAAAAATGGAGGATGCTGGTTTTAGAGTTGGTCTTTTTGGTATAGAGTTACCAGATGATAATCTTAATAAACATATATTTGAAGTAAAAGACAGATGTTTAAAACTTGGGATTGATTTTAGAACTAAAGAATTTCTAGGTGAGTTTGAAGGTAATATGTATGGAACATTTAAGTATAAAAATTCTGTATCATCTAATTTAAAAAGTTGTCAATGTAAAACAACAGAACTTTTAGTTGATCCAAATGGATATGTATATAAATGTCATTCAGATTTATATGCAGGTAGAAATCCTTACGCAAATATATTAGATATTAATTTTAGTTCAAATGAGATAGATATATATAGAAATTGTGATTTTTATGGAGACTGCAACCCTTGTGATGTTAAAGTCAAGACTAATAGATTTCAGCAAGATGGACATACCTCAGTAGATATAAAAGATATAAAATGAGTGTGCCAAGCAAAGCTAAGGCAATCAAGCTGGACAATCCAGCTCAGGTAAAGATTAACCATCAGCCTGAAACCGAATTACACATATTAGGCGGTAACAAATAATTTGAAGCTGTAATAAGGGCAGACTATCAGCCACAATGCTTCGGCGTGAAGGTGCCCGGCCCCGTAATTACCTTTATCACACTTGACCAAAGTTTTCATTTACTGGAAGTCAGAACTAATATAAACGAATTGGTGAGTTTATATTAGAGGTGTCGGGGTCTAAGTCCGTGTGCTAAGTAGTTGAATTGATTGTGTTGGAACTTGGGAGAACCTTAGTATTTCTGAATGTTACTTTTAGAGTCGAAGAGATTAGAAAGTAACTTACTAAGGTAGTCGGACTAGTTTATAGTAGAGGTGTAAATAGGGTAATGCCTATTGAGGTTGAAATAAACCACTCGAAGAGACTAGCAATTTAATGAAAGGAGATAAATTTTATAATGTCAAACACTGAATTGAATAAAACTTTACAAAAATTATCTTCTATATCATATTGTGCAAAAAGTGACCCTGCATTTGAGTTTATGAGTTTAGTTCATCATCTCAATGTTGAGTTTCTAAAAGACTGCTACTTTAACCTTGATAGAAACAAGGCGGTAGGAGTTGATAGAGTAAGTTGGTTAGAGTATAAAAATAACTTAGATAAGAATTTAGAAACACTGGTATCTAAATTAAAAAGAAAAGCTTTTAAACCATTACCTGCAAGAAGAGTATATATCCCTAAAGGAAACGGAGAACTTCGACTTCTAGGAATTTCAGCTATTGAAAATAAAATAGTTGAGAGTGGTATAGCTAGAATTATAGGTAGTATCTATGAAGCTGACTTCTATGAGTTCTCTTACGGTTTTAGACCTAATAAAA
>JAYEHQ010000043.1:0-4989 GCA_034659595.1 Campylobacterota bacterium | reverse complement strand
GCTACTGTGAAATAATCAGATATGCGGATGATTATGTATGCTTAGTTCAATGCGAAGAAGATGCAGATAAAATATTAAGAGCCTTGCAAAATAGGTTCAATAAATTTAAACTACAACTTCACCCAGATAAAACAAGAGTATTTAGTTTTGGTAAGTTTGAAAAGCAAAATGCTATATCCTCAAACCGTAAAGCCAATACCTTTGATTTTCTTGGGTTTACTCACTACTGTGATAAAACAAGAAAAGAGTACTTTAAAGTAGGGCGAAAAACAAGTGCTAAAAAGTTTAGAGCTAAGGCTAAAGAGTTAAATCTATGGCTAAAAGCAATTAGAAACCAAGTCTTAACAAAAGAGTGGTGGAAAACACTAAGACTTAAACTCCAAGGACATTATGAATACTATGGAATAAGTGAAAACTATCTATCAATTTATAAGTTCTATAAGTTAGCAATTAAACTAGCCAAGAAGTGGTTAAATAGAAGAAGTCAAAAGAGGACTATGAATTGGGATAAGATGAATATCTACCTTGGTTTATATCCATTACCAAAACCAAGTATAAGACATAGCTTTTATACTAGCTCTATCTCACAATGTGTGAGTTAAGTTGAAGAGCCGTATGAGGGAAATCTTCAAGTACGGTTCTGTGAGGGGCATTATGCAACTCCGAAATAAATTAAACTACAAGGAGGGGTAGAAATGTCTACTCTACAATTAAATCTTGATACTCATAAATTACATTATCATCCAACAAGAGTAGGTGAATTTTTAGATAGAGGGGATTGTTATCCTCTATATATGGAAGTAAGCCCTGTTGGTAGTTGTAATCATAGATGTACATTTTGTGCATATGACTATATTGGGTATCCAAATAGAAAACTTGACTCGGCTAAGTTTTTACAACTTATTGATGATATTAGTGATAACGGTTTAAAAAGTATGCTTTATGCTGGAGAGGGTGAGCCTTTAATGCATCCTAATATTGGTGAATTTATAACATATACTAAGAAGAAAGGTATAGATGTTGGTTTATTTACAAATGGAGAATTATTAGAAAAAAAATTAAATGATGAAATATTTAAAAGTTTGACATTTATAAGGTTTAGTGTAAATGCTGGAGATAAACAAATTTATAAAGATATTCATAAAAAAGATGTTTTTGAAAAAATAATTAATAATATCAAATATAGTGTAAAACTAAAAAAAGATAATAACTTAGATACAACACTTGGGATACAGTTTGTATTATTACCAGAAAATATTAAAAGTGTAGAAAATATAGTGAAAATTGCTTCTGAAATAGGTGTTGACTATATATCTATCAAACCTTTTGTTCAACAAAGTAGTGAACAGTTTTATCAGATGGAGAGACAATTTGAATTACAAGAATTACAAGATTTATTTGAAAAACTAGAACAATACAATCATGATTCTTTTAATATAGTAGCTAGAGTAAATGCTTTTAAAAACTATGGTAAAAGAGATTATAAAAATTGTTTTGGTTGTAATTTTATAACTGTTTTAAATAGTGCAGGTGAACTTGGAAGTTGTTTACCGTATTGGGATAAAAAGGAATATATATATGGAAATATCAATACGCAAAATTTCAATGAAATATGGAATGGTAAAAAAAGAAAAAAGATAAAATATCATTTAGAAAATACTTTGGATGCAACTAGTTGTCCACCAAATTGTCGTCCTAATAATATTAATAGTTATTTGTATGAAATGAAAAATCCAATGGTATCTCATCTAAATTTCATATAGGATAAGTATGACAAAAATATTAATTATAAAATTAGGTTATTCAGAAACATTAGATAGTGAAGTTGGGAAAATTGTTTCTTTGGGTGATGTGCTTAGAACTACACCAATTCTTGAAGCACTAAAAGAAAAATATATAGATAGTGAAGTGGTTTTTTTAACAGATAAAAAAGCTGAAGGATTAGTGTCACAAAACCCTTTTATTGATAAACTTTTAATATGGGATGAATTTATTGGATTTTTATTATTAAAAGAAAAATATGACATTGTTATAAATCTTGAAAAACACCCAGGTATCTGTGCATTAGCTGATATGATAGAAGCTTGGCAGAAGTATGGTTTTAGATTTTTATCGCACTCTGGTAAAATTGATGAGTACAATAAAAATGTAAGTTTTATTGATTATATAAATAACAAATCATATAAAAAAGATTATTGGCAAAAAATATTAATAGAGCATTTAGGTGTGAAATGGAAAGAACAAAAGTATTCTCTTGGATATAAACCAAAATCTAAAGAAAAATATGACATAGGTTTAAATTATCAAGTTGGAAGTAAATGGCCTACAAAATCAATGACAATAGATAGATGGGAAAAGTTACATGATGAATTGGTATCTTTAGGTTATAGAGTTACATGGCAAGAGGGTTTAGATAGCTTATATGATTATATAGACTGGATAAACTCAAGTAAACTTATAATTTCGCAAGATAGTTTAGGTCTTCACCTTGCTATGGCATTAGAAAAAAAAATTGTAGGATTATTTGGTGCAACTGATTATAAAGAGATATATCCTTATGGGGGAGTAAGATTTTTAAATAATGATGTAAAATGTGAGATTATGCCTTGTTATAAACCTGTATGCATTAACGATAAATTTTGTATGGATGAGATAAGTATAGATAAAATTATAAATAATGTTAAGGAACTAATTTGAAACAAGCAGTAATTAATATAAGAAAAAATATATTACATATAGCAAATTTAGCAGGTTCTCCACATATAGGTTCGGCATTAAGTTGTACAGATATATTAGTTACATTATATTTTGAAATTTTAAATTTAGAAAATTATGACAGTAGAGATTTGTTTATACTTTCAAAAGCTCATTCAGCTATGGCTTTATATTCAACATTATATGAAAAAAAATTATTAAGTAAAATAGAACTAGAGGGGTATTATCAAAATAATGGAACATTACCCGCTCATACTGATAAAGATACAAATCCATATATAGAGATTAGTGCAGGAAGTTTAGGCCATGGTTTACCAATAGCTACTGGTATGGCACACTCTTTAAAACTAAAAAATAGCAATAGACAAGTTTATGTTCTTATGGGTGATGGGGAATCTCAAGAGGGTAGTGTATGGGAAGCAGCTATGTTAGCTCCGCATCTTAATCTTAATAACCTAACTGTTTTTATAGATAGAAATGATTTACAAGGCTATGGAAGAGCATCAGAAATTTTATCATATGAACCTATTGATAAAAAATTTAAAGCATTTAACTGGGAAGTTTTACGAATAGATGGACATAATCATCAAGCGATAAAAGAAGCAGTAGATTTCAAAACAGATAAACCAAAAATGATAATCTGTGATACTATAAAAGGTAAAGGTGTGAGTTTTATGGAAGATGAACTTATCTGGCATTATTATATAGTTACTGATGAAATCAAACAAAAAGCTGTTAAAGAGTTAGAGGATGCATAAAAATGAGAAATAGTGTAGCAGATGAGATAAAAAAAGTAGCAAAAACTGATGAGTCACTATTTGTTATAGCAGGAGATGCTGGGCTTGGTGTTTGGGATGATTTTAATACTAGTAAACAGTTTATAAACTCTGGGGTTCATGAACAACTAAATATTGGATTTGGTGCAGGTCTTTCTTTGATGGGTCATAAGGTTGTATACTATAACATAGCTCCATTTGTTATGATGAGACCTTATGAGTTTGTAAGAAATGATATATGTTATCAGGAATTACCTATGATACTTATAGGTACAGGAAGTGGTATAACTTATGCACCTGCCGGTGTTACACACTATGTTGTAGAAGATATAACTCTAGCATCTACAATGCCAAATCTTGACATATTTTCCCCTGCTGACCCAGTAGAAGCTGTTGAGTGTTTTAAATACGCTTATAAAAGTGATAAACCTAGCTACATAAGAATTGCAAAAAATGGTGAAGATATTATTCACAAAGAGAGTGTAGATATAACTAAACCTATATTTATAAATAAATCTATTTCTAAAAATATTTTAATACTACATGGTTCAATAGCTGATGAAGTATCAAAGATTTTAAATATTGTCGACATAAACATAGTAAGTGTACCGATGCTTACAAGTGACTTTGACTGGGAAAAGTTTTTGAGTGCTTTTAATAAAGTTTTTACTCTAGAAGAACATTTTATAAATGGTGGTTTTGGAACTATGTTAAGAGATAGGGTAGATAAAAAAATCCATAAATTTGGTCTTAAAAATGAGTTTATTCATAAAGTAGGAAATAGAGATTTTTTAAGAGAACATTACAAAATAGATGGTAAGAGTATTGGAAATAAAATCAAGGATATTTTATAAATGAAAAAACTTCTAAATATAGTTACCAAATTACATACAGCTACCTCAAGAAAATATATAGATAGAATGGTTGATGATAAAATTAATTGTATGATAAAATCAAAAGAGTATGGCTATGACTATTGGGATGGTGATAGAAAATACGGATATGGTGGATATAAATATGATGGAAGACATAAAGTAGTTGCACTTGATTTAATCAAACAATACAATCTAAAAGATGGATGTAAAATACTTGATGTTGGTTGTGGAAAAGCTTTTTTACTTTATGAGCTACAACAATTACTTCCAAATGCTACTGTAGTTGGTTTTGATTATTCACAATATGCGATAGACAATGCAAAAGATGAGATAAAAGAAAAATTATTTAAGTATAATGCTCAAGACAGATATCCATTTGAAGATAATGAATTTGACTTGGTTATCTCATTTACAACTTTACATAATCTAAAAATATATGATTTAAAAAAAGCAGTTAAAGAGATACAAAGAGTAGGAAAAGAAAAGTTTATAATGGTTGAAGCTTATAGAGATGAATCAGAACTTTTTAATCTTGAGTGTTGGGCATTGACTTGTGAAAGTTTTTTTAGACCTGATGAATGGACTTGGATGTATGATGAATGGGGTTATACAGGTGATTATGA
>JAYEHQ010000042.1:0-15561 GCA_034659595.1 Campylobacterota bacterium | reverse complement strand
TAATTTTTGAGTTTTTTGATTTACTCTATTTTCTAAATCTTGATTTAACTCTTGAAGTTCTTGCTTTTGTATATTTATAGTATCTACCATTTTATTAGCATAACAAGCTAAGAGTTTAAAATCTTAAAAAACTATCATATCTAGGCTTATACTTTTTTCACCATTAGATGCTTCTTGAAAAAACTCTAAAAAAGCTTCAGTATCATCTTGCAAAAGTATCCCTAGTATTTTATAAAAACCTAAAGCGATTGCAAAAATGATAAAAGATAAAGTAGTTACTACCAAGATAGTTTTAATTAAGATAGATTTTAATCTATCCTCTTCTATCTTTTTTGCATCTACCACATCTGTTTTTGAATAAATTAGACTTTGGTTTAGTGCTACCTTATAATCTTTATACATCTCGTCAACAAGCAGTCCAACAAAAATCAAACTTACAAAAAATATAGCCACTATAGTTAATATATTTGCTTGTTTTATTGTTATATTTTTAAATATATTTATTTTCATTATCGTAATTATAGTACAATTTCAAAAATCAATATTTAGGATACAAAAATGTTTGGAAGAACAGAACTAAAAACTTACGACTTATCTCAAGAAGAGATAAACAAATTTCAATGGGCAAAAGTTACTACAAGTAAGGGTACTATTTGGATAAAACTTTTTCCAAAAGAAACACCTAATACAGTTGCAAACTTTGCACACTTAGCTAATACTAACTTTTATAATAACCTTAACTTTCACCGCGTTATCCCTGGTTTTATGGCACAAGGTGGTTGTCCAACTGGTACTGGTACTGGCGGACCTGACTGGGCTATCCCATGTGAAACAAACTTAAATACTTCTATCCATAGAAGAGGTACTTTATCTATGGCTCATGCTGGACCAAATACTGGTGGAAGTCAATTTTTCATCACATTTGTAGCTACTCCACACCTTGATGGTGTTCATACTGTTTTTGGTGCGATAGAAGAAGAAGATGCTGATAGTTTTTCAGTTTTAGATAGTATTGAAGGTCAAGATGCTATTGAATCTATAGAGATAGTTGAAGAAAGATAAAACCTTTTTAGGTTTTATCTAGCTCTGTTTTTACACAGTTTCTACCACTTTCTTTAGCGATATAAAGAGCTCTATCAGCTCTATTAATTACATCTTCCATAGTTTCACCCTCTTTAACTTCAGAAATACCAAAACTTGCAGTTACTTGACCAGCAATATCTATATTAAGTGATTCAATATATTTTCTAATTTTCTCTGCTATTGTTATAGCCATTTCCAATTCAGCTGTTGGAAGCAATACTATAAACTCTTCACCACCCCATCTACATACTATATCTATATTTCTTAAAGTTCTTAAAAGTGTATGAGATATTTGGATAAGAACTTGATCACCTACATTATGACCATAAGTATCATTAACTTTTTTAAAAAAATCTATATCTAAAAGTATGATAGACATTTTATTATGCCTTTGAGTCATTGCCTGATAAGATGAGATATAAAGTTCTGAAAACTTATGTCTGTTATATAAACCTGTCAAGGGGTCAGTAGATGCTAATACTTCAAACTCTTTATTTTGGCTTTTTAACATATTGTTTATCTCATTTAACTCTGCTTGATACTCTTTCATTAACATTGCCCATCTTGAGTATGTTAAAGAAATTAACTCTTTTTGAGAAACAATACCTGATAAAACTCCATCATTATCAACTACAACTACTCTTTTATAGTGTTTTTGTTTTATAAATAGTAAGGCTTCTTTTATTGATGAATTTTTATTTATAGTATCTACTGGTGAAGACATATAATTTTCAACTGATAATGATAGGTCGTTATTATTTTTAAGAAGCCTCATAACATCTTTTGTTGTAAGTATCCCTATTGGTTTCATATCATCAATAACAACAATATTATCAAAAACACCATTGTTCATATCTTCTAATAAATCAGATGTGATAACATCTTTACACACCCACTTCATTCTACGCCCATATTTTAAAAAATCTACAAGTTTATAATTATCCATAAGAGTATCTGGATCTATATTACTTGTTATATCTGTGTGCGTAACCAAACCATAAAAAGTTTTATCATTATTTAAAACACAAATATGCTCTATAGAATTACTTAAATACTGCATAGTATCTAGTACATTTTTATTTTTACTTATTGTTGGAATTTTTGCTAAATTTAGTGTTGATAATTCTGTATCTATTTTTTGAATATCTTTTTTTATATTTAAAATATCAATAACAGTTAAAATTCTAAAACAATCATCATCTAAGATAATTGCATTCCTATGATTTTCTTTTAACATAATATCTAAGGCTTGCGAGACTGAAGATTTAGCATCTATTAATGCAACAGAAGTTGTTGCTATATCGCTAATAAGTGGAAATTTCATTTGTTCCCTTTCCTAATTATATTTCTATGTATAAGCTATTATTGTATCAATAATTCTATAAAAATTAGCTTTTTTTAGAGCTACCCTTAATAGAAGAGATAGTATAATTTCAGCAAATTAAACTTTTAGGATATATAAGATGCTTGTACATATATGTTGCAGTGTAGATAGCCATTTCTTTTTACAAAAACTACAAAAAGATTATCCAAATGAGAAACTAATAGGTTTTTTTTATGACCCAAATATCCATCCATATTCTGAGTATAAACTTCGTTTTTTAGATGTTAAACGGTCATGTGAAAAATTGGGAATAGACTTAATTGAAGGTAAATATGACTATATCAACTGGTTAGAAACCGTAAAAGGTTTAGAAAAAGAGAAAGAAAAAGGTAAACGATGCGAAATTTGCTTTGACAAACGCTTCGAAGTATCTGCAAATAAAGCTTTAGAACTAGGTGAAGATAAATTTACAACAACTCTTTTAGTAAGTCCTTTAAAATCTCAAGAACAACTAAAAAAAAGTGGTGAACTTTTTTATAAAAAACATGGTATAGAATTTATAGCTGTTGATTATCGCTCAAACGGTGGTACTCAAGATCAATCAAGAGTAAGTAAAGAGGAACAGCTTTATCGCCAAGATTACTGTGGCTGTATTTATGGTTTAACGATGCAAAGGGATGAACAAAATCGTTTAATGGATGAGATGTTTTCACCTATCTCTAATTCAATCCTTCCAGCTTCTATAGAGGAAAGATTAAAATTTTATAAAAATAGAAGAGAGTTAGAAGAGAAAAATATAAAATATAAAATAATCAAACAAAAATTTTTAAATTATCGTCAATTTAATTTTAAAGTTATTAAAGGTAAAAAAGAAATTATACCTGCTTATGCTCTTTCATATTCTATATTAACAAATAAAAAAGCACAAGGTCGTATAGAATTTACAAATAAAGATATTCATTATTTTAATAGAAATGAAATAATATTTATAACACTTGATTTTTATAATAATAAAATGCAAACAAATTTTACAAATATAAATGAACTTATTTTTTCTGAAATCTCTATAAATAATGAAATACAATTAAGAGAAGACATATCTTCATCAAAATATAACATAAGCCCTATAGTAGTGGTTAAAAATATTATAAACGATAAACTTACTATAAACTTAGAATCAAAAATTTATGAGGATTCAAAAGAAAAACTAATCATAATATAATAATAATTTGGGTAAAATAGCCAAAAATATTTATAAGGCTATTATACTATGACTATGGATGTTGTTGAAATACAAAAAATTATACCTCACCGCTACCCTTTCTTACTTCTTGACCGCGTTACAGATATTCAAAAAGGTGAAAGTCTTATTGGATTTAAAAATGTAACTATAGGCGATAATGTTTTTCAAGGGCATTTTCCTGGGCATCCAATTTATCCTGGCGTTATGATTCTTGAGGGTATGGCACAAGCTGGTGGTATTCTTGCATTTAAAAGTATGGGTGATATGACGAAGGAAGAAGTTGCTCAAAAAGTAGTTTATTTTATGAACATCGACAAGGCTAAATTTCGTTCACCTGTTAAACCAGGAGATAGACTAGAATACCGCATATCTGTTATAAAAAATAAAGGTACTATTTGGGTATTAAAAGGTGAAGCGTATGTGGATGACAAACTTGCTTCAGAAGCTGAATTAAAAGCTATGATAGTAGATAAATAGGCAACTTATGAATAATATATCTCCTCTTGCTATCATTGAAAATGGTGCTATTATTGGTAAAGATGTAACTATTGGTCCATACTGTCTTATATCATCACAAGCAACAATTGGTGATGGAACTATAATAGACCAAAACAGTTGTATCTATGGCAAAACTACTATTGGTAAAAATAATCATATTTTTTCCCATGCAGTTATTGGTTCTATTCCGCAAGATTTAAAATTTAATGGTGAAAATGTTGAACTAATAATTGGTGATAACAATACAATAAGAGAATTTACACTTTTTAATCCTGGTACACATGGTGGTGGTGGAAAAACTATTATTGGTTCTCATAATCTTTTTATGGGCTATGTGCATCTTGGTCATGATGTAATTATAGGAAATCATTGTATTTTAGCAAATGCGGCTACTTTAGCTGGACATGTTGAAGTTGATGATTATGCTGTTATTGGTGGTATGACACCTATCCACCAATTTGTACATATTGGAAAATATGCAATGATTGGAGGAGCTAGTGCATTAGCACAAGATGTTCCACCATTTTGTATGGCTGAGGGTAATCGTGCAACTCTGCGTGGTCTAAATCTAACAGGACTTAGAAGAAATTTAGAACGCTCAGATATAAATGCTCTAAAATCAGCATATAGAGATCTTTTTGAATCAAGAAAGGCTCTAAAAGATACTTCAAATGAACTTTTAGAAAATACAAAAAATCATTTTGTTGAAGAACTTTGTAAATTTGTTTTAAAAACAAAAAGGGGAATCCCCTATGATAGAAAAATAAGAACTAGGAATATAATAAATGATAAATAGACACTGTAGCTTTTGTAATGCTAGTGAAAGTGAAGAAAATCCTATAATTGCTGGAAATGGCGTTTATATTTGTAAAAACTGTGTAGTTTCAGCATATAAAATTATGTTTGGTGATGAGAAAGAAAATTCATCTCAAACTGATAAAGAGTTACTAGAAGCAGTAGAAAACCTAATGACTCCAAAAGAGTTAGATAACTTTTTAGGTGATTATATTATTGGTCAAGAAAGAGCTAGAAAACTTATCAGTGTAGCAGTTTATAATCATTATAAGAGAATTTTTAAAACTCATAATATAACTGATGATGATACAGAAATTGCAAAATCAAATGTACTTCTTATAGGTCCTACTGGTAGTGGTAAAACACTTATGGCTCAAACTATTGCAAGAGTTTTAAATGTTCCTATCGCCATAGCAGATGCTACAAGCCTTACAGAAGCTGGCTATGTAGGTGAAGATGTTGAAAATATTTTAACTAAGCTTATCCAATCAGCAGATGGAGATATAAAAAGAGCCGAACAAGGTATAGTTTTTATTGATGAAGTTGATAAAGTTGCAAGAATGAGTGAAAATCGTTCTATAACTCGTGATGTATCTGGTGAAGGTGTTCAACAAGCACTTTTGAAAATTATAGAGGGTGCTGATGTAAATATACCACCAAAAGGTGGGCGTAAGCATCCAAATCAAGAATTTACATCTATAAATACAAGAGATATTTTATTTATTTGTGGTGGTGCATTTGATGGACTTAGTGAAATTTTAAAGAAAAAACAGGGTAAAAATGTTCTAGGTTTTGGTCAAGAGAAAAAAACAAAAAAAGAACAAGAAACAACTTATGACATGGTTGAACCTGATGATTTAGTATCTTATGGTCTTATCCCTGAGCTTATTGGTCGTTTACCAATCATAGCATCTCTAAATGAGATAAGTGAAGATGATATGGTTCGTATTTTAACTGAACCTAAAAATTCATTAATCAAACAATATAAAAAACTTTTTTCTATTGATAATGTAGAACTTACATTTGAAGATGATGCACTTCTTGCGATAGCTGCAAAATCTATAAAAAGAAAAACAGGAGCTCGTGGTCTTCGTGCAATTTTAGAAGAAAATATGATAGATATTATGTATGAACTACCAGAATATGAAGGTTATGAAGTGATAATAACAAAAGATGTTATAGAAAATAACTCTGAACCAATGTATATAAAAAAACAAAATAAAAAAACTGCATAAATTAAGGTAAACAAATAATGATATTTAATAAAATTATTGGTCTGTTCTCAAATGACTTATCAATTGACTTAGGAACGGCTAATACTATCGTAATAGCAAAAGGCAAAGGGATAATAATAAATGAACCTTCAGTTGTTGCTGTAAAAACTGAAAGATACGGGCATCAAAATGTACTCGCAGTTGGTAGAGAAGCAAAGAATATGGTTGGTAAAACACCAGGTAATATAAAAGCTATCCGCCCTATGCGTGATGGTGTTATTGCAGATTTTGATATGACAGAAAAAATGATTAGAAAATTTGTAGAAAAAGCTCATGGTCGTTCATCGCTTATATCACCTCGTATTATTATATGTGTACCATATGGACTTACTCAAGTTGAAAGAAAGGCTGTTCGTGAATCAGCTTTAAGTGCAGGTGCTAGAGAAGTATTTCTTATAGAAGAGCCTATGGCAGCTGCAATTGGTGCTGGAATAGAGATTCGTGAGCCACAAGGTAATCTTGTTGTTGATATTGGTGGTGGTACTACTGAGATAGGTGTAGTTTCTCTTGGTGGGCTTGTTCTTTCAAAATCTATCCGTACAGCTGGTGATAAAATTGACCATGGTATCATTAACTATATTAGAAAAAAATACAATCTACTTATTGGTGAAAGAGTTGCTGAAGAGATAAAAATTGCTATTGGTACTGCAACTGAACTTCATGAAGAATTATTTATGACAGTTACTGGTCGTGATCAAGTTGAAGGTCTTTTAAACTCTGTTGAACTAACATCTGAAGATGCAAGAGAAGCTATGGCAGAACCTCTAAAAGAGATAGCTGAAGCACTTCGTGATGTATTAGAGAAAATGCCTCCAGATTTGGCAGGAGATATTGTAAATCACGGTATTATTTTAACTGGTGGTGGTGCACTTATCCGTCAACTTGATAAATACTTATCTGATCTTGTTAAAATTCCTGTATTTGTAGCAGATGAACCTCTTCTTGCTGTTGCTCATGGTACTGGTCGTGCGTTAGAAGAGATAGATTTACTACAAGAACTTTTCGAAAATGAATAAAGGGCTATATAGCTTTTTATTTATATTTATAACACTCTTTGTGGGTGCTATATACTACTCTAATACTATACAAACACCTATTATTCATACCTTAAACTTAATCAAACTAAATTTTCATAAAAGTATTGATTTTTTTGAAAATAAAATAGAAAAACATACATTTCAAGCTTCAAAAATTGAAGAATTAAAAGAAGAACTACAAAAATATGAAAAAAATCATCTTATCATGCAAGAGCTAGCTTCTGAACTTAATGATTTATTTAATAAAAGTAACTCACCATTAAAAGTTAACCCAAATGTAGAATTAGTAAGAACTATATCTTATAAAAAATTTGGAGACTTTAATAAAATATGGCTTGATGTTAAAGAGTATAATTCTTCTAAAATATATGGTCTTACATATAAAGAATTAGTAGCTGGAATTGTAATACCTAAAAATAACAAACCACTTGGATTATTAAATAAAGATATTAAAAGCACTTATGCCGTGTATATTGGGCAAGACAAAGCTCCAGGCATTGCTCATGGCTATAATTCTGAACATTTAATTATAAAATTTATCCCTGCATGGTTTAAGATTAAGAAAGATGATGCAGTTATAACTTCAGGACTTGATAAAATATTTTTTAAGGGATTAAAAGTTGGTCGAGTAGTATCAGTTAGCTCTTCACAAGGTTATCAAAATGCAATTGTTGAACCTTACTATAAAGCAAATAATCCAAACTATTTTTACATAATAAAAAAAATCAGATAACATACTTATAGAATATTAAGTGCCTTTTAGCTATAATACTCAAATTTTATTTATATTCTTTAAAAGGTAAGAAATGCCAAAACGCACCGACATTAATACTATTTTACTTATAGGTTCTGGTCCGATTGTTATCGGTCAAGCATGTGAATTTGACTACTCTGGTACTCAAGCTGTTAAGACTCTAAAAGAGTTAGGCTATCGTGTTATTCTTATAAACTCTAACCCTGCTACAATCATGACTGATCCTGAATTTGCAGATCGCACTTACATTGAACCAATCAAAGAAGATGTTATTGCCAAAATCATCAAAAAAGAAAATGTTGATGCAGTACTACCAACAATGGGTGGACAAACTGCACTAAATGTCGCAACATCTATGTATGAAAAAGGTATGCTAGATGGTGTGGAGTTTTTAGGTGCAACTCCAGAAGCTATCCATAAGGGAGAAGACCGTTCAGCTTTTAATGAAGCTATGATAAAAATTGGTATGGATTTACCAAAAAGTGATAATGCATACACTGTTGATGAAGCAATTGAAGTAGCTAAAAAAATTGGTTTTCCAGTAATTAGTAGAGCTTCATTTACACTTGCTGGTGGTGGCTCTGGTGTAGCATATAATATGGATGAGTTTAAAAAATTAGCTCAAGAGGGTCTATCATCTTCCCCTGTTAATGAAATAGAAATTATGGAATCGATGCTTGGTTGGAAAGAGTATGAGATGGAAGTTATCCGTGATAAAGCAGATAACTGTATCATTATTTGTGCTATTGAAAACTTTGATCCTATGGGTGTTCATACTGGTGATAGTATTACAGTAGCCCCTGCCCTAACACTTACAGATAAAGAGTACCAAAGAATGCGTGATGCATCTTTTGATATATTAAGAGAGATTGGTGTTGATACTGGTGGGTCTAATGTTCAATTCTCAATTTGTCCAAAAACTGGTCGTATGATTGTTATTGAGATGAATCCTCGTGTATCTCGTTCATCTGCTCTTGCTTCTAAAGCTACAGGTTACCCTATCGCTAAAGTTGCGACTTTACTTGCTGTTGGTTTTACACTTGATGAAATCACAAATGATATTACAGGAACACCTGCATCATTTGAACCTGTAATTGATTATGTTGTTACTAAGATCCCTCGTTTTACATTTGAAAAATTCCCAGAAGCTCAAAGTACACTAAGTACAAGTATGAAATCAGTTGGTGAAGTTATGGCTATGGGTCGCACTTTCAAAGAATCTGTTCAAAAAGCTCTTTGTTCATTAGAAACAGACCTTTGTGGATTTAACCCAATAGAAGCAACTGATGAATTTATAAAACATGAAATTCGTCGTCCAAATTCAGATAGAATACTTTTCGTAGCTGAAGGTTTTCGTCGTGGTATGAATGTTGAAGATATGTTTGATACTTGTGCTATTGATCCTTGGTTCTTATATCAAATAGAAGAGATGATTCAATCTGAAAATGCTATTACGAAAGATACTTTATCAAATGAATTAATTTTAAGAGAACTAAAAGTTGATGGTTTTTCAGATAAAAGAATTTCTCAACTAGCAAATTGTACAGAAGAAGATGTTTATCAAGCTAGAAAAGCATTTAAAATAGAGTTAGAATATAATGAAGTTGATACTTGTTCAGCAGAATTTGAAGCACTTACTCCATACTTATACTCAACGACAAATATAACTAAACTACCAAATGTTCAAAAAAGAGAAAGTGATAGAAAAAAAGTTCTTATCATTGGTGGTGGACCAAATAGAATTGGCCAAGGTATAGAGTTTGATTACTGTTGTGTTCATGCTGCCTTTGCACTAAAAGAGATGGATATAGAAACTATTATGTATAACTGTAATCCTGAAACTGTTTCAACTGATTATGATACTTCTGATGTTTTATATTTTGAACCTATTGATTTTGAACATGTAAGAAGTGTAATAGAAACAGAAAATCCTGATGGAATTATCGTTCACTTTGGTGGGCAAACGCCACTAAAACTTGCAGATAGCCTAACTAAGATAGGTGCAAATATCTCTGGAACAACTTCAGCAGTAATTGATTTAGCAGAAGATAGAGAACAATTTTCAAACTTTGTAATTAAAAATGGACTAAAACAACCAGAAAATGGTTTAGCTCGTAAAAAAGAGGAAGCAGCTCCAATCGCTGAAAAACTAGGTTTTCCTGTTTTAGTTCGTCCATCATTTGTTCTTGGTGGTCGTGGTATGAAGATAGTATATTCACAAGAAGAACTTGCTGAATATATGGAACTAGCTATTTCTGTTTCAAATGAAGCACCAGTTCTTATAGATAAGTTTTTAGATCAAGCAGTTGAACTTGATGTAGATGCTATTTGTGATGGAAAAGATGTATATATTGGTTCTGTTATGCAACATATTGAAGAAGCTGGAATCCACTCTGGAGATAGTGCTTGTTCACTACCACCTATGGGACTAACTGATGAGATGATAGCAAAAGTTGAAACTCAAACTCAAACAATAGCACTAAACCTTGGTGTTGTTGGACTTATGAATGTTCAATATGCAATTTATCAAGATGAGATTTATCTTATAGAAGTAAATCCTCGTGCATCTCGTACAGTTCCATTTGTATCTAAAGCTACTGGTATGCCTTTAGCAAAAGTTGCTACTCGTGTTATGATGGGTGAGACTCTTATAAGTTCATTAGAATTTTATGATAAATACAACATCGTAAAAGAGGAAAACAGTGTTTTAAAACCAATACTTAAAGACCATGTATCGGTTAAAGAAGCAGTATTTCCTTTCCATAAACTTATAGGTGCGGATTTAACACTTTCTCCAGAGATGAAATCAACTGGTGAGGTTATGGGTGTTAGTTCTAACTTTGGTATCTCTTTTGCAAAAGCTCAACTTTCAGCTGGAAACAAGATACCTACAAGTGGGACTTGTTTCTTATCATTTGTAGATTCTGATAAAGTCCATGCAGCAGAAATAGCAAAAGGATTAATCGAACAAGGTTTTAAACTTGTAGCGACAAAAGGTACTCAAACTGTTCTTGCAGATGCAGGTATAGAGTGTGAAAGAATCCTTAAAATTTCAGAAGGTCGTCCAAATATAGAAGATAGCATGAAAAATGATGAAATCTCTATGGCTATAAATACTTCAGATAATAATACATCTAAAAAAGATGCTGTTGTTATTCGTCAAGAAGTTCTTAGAAGAAGTATCCCTTACTTTACAACTCTTAGTGCTGCAAAAGCCCTTATACTTGCATTGGAAGAAATGAAAGATGACTCATGGTCAGATGCAAAAGCATTACAAGATTTTCTATCATAAATAATTCTATAATTTTGACACAAACCGACACAACTGTCGGTTTTTTGTCTCAAGATGCAAAAAAACTATATGAGATTAAATCTCGTGACAATTCAAAGCCTTTTATAAAAGTATATAAAGATTTTAAAACTTTTTTATCCTTAAAAAATAGAGTTCCTCAAAATAAAAAAAATCTCATTCGTCGCTCTAAAAAAACAACATTTATAGTAAATAATAAAGCATTTAGAATAACTAAAAATAAACTAAACTCACAAATTTTAAATAAACTCAGTTGGTGTTATTCTACATCAGCAAATGAATCAGGTAAAAATTTTAATCAAGAGTTTTGTATAAATAAAGCCGATATTATTATAGATGATACTAATGGTCTTCGAGAAAACAACTCCTCTTCATTACTAAAACTAAATGATTCTAAAATAAGGAAACTAAGGTGAGTAAACTTCTTCAAGCTCTTTTAAGTGGTGTCTTTTACACATTTATTATCGATTTTCTACTATTTTTAGGTATATTTATTCACTATATTCAATTTCTAGAAATTGAAATTTTTTATAATATTTTATTTGCTGATAATCAGAATATTACACTTTTTATTATTTTGAGTATATTTTCAGGTTATTTAATTATTTACCTAGAAAATACAAAAGTAACTCTTACAATTTTAGGCTCTTTATTTTTAATTGTCTTATTAAGCTTAATCCCTTATATAGGGTATAATGCTGGTAAAATAATTCTAATGAAAAAAAATGTCACCCATAAGGATGCAAAATATACTTTTACTGGTGATATTTATTATAATGGAAGAAAAACCATTACATTTTACGATTACGAACTAAAACGAATTATTATTTTAGAAAAAAAGGACCTTATAAAATGAAACATATTTTTTCAATAACAAGTGGTGTAGCACTCGGAAGTGCTGGAATAGCTATGATGAGTGTATTAACTGGATGTAGTTCTGGACAAGAACAACAGGAGCAACAAAACAAATACTTAGTTATAGAACAGCAAGATAATGGAAAATATATAGTTATTGAGGAGATGCCAACTGAGGGTCCATCTCGTGCTATCATCCGTGAAAAAGATGAAAATGGTAATACTGTGGAACGCTTTATGAATGAAGCTGAGATGAAAGCTTTAGCTGAACAAGAGTATCAAAAAGTTCAAGATGGTAGTAGTGAAACAGTTCAAGAAGGTGGAGGAGATGCTGGTATGGGACTAGCTGGAACAATCCTAGCCGTAGCTGCTGGTAGTTTACTTGGAAACATGATTGGTAATGCTCTGATGAATAATAAAAACTTTTCTAAAAACTCAGCTTCAACTAATAAAAGTGCTTACAGTCGTTCTGGTACTTCCAAAACTTCATCTACTTCTTCTAAAAAAAGTTTTTTTGGTGGCTCTAAAACTTCATCTACATCTTCTACTTCATCTACAAAAAGTTATGGCGGATGATAAATTTACAAAGAGTAAATCCTTTAAGTGACTCTACACTTGAAGAGATAGGTTTTACATGGCACACAGATACTGATGGAACAAAATATGTAAATAATGAGCTTGTTTGCATCTCATCTAATGAAGCTGAAGCATACTACGAAGCGACTAATGAGATATACGATATGTTCGTTGAAGCAGCTGAGTATGTTATAGAAAATGATTTGTTTTTTGAGATAGGTATCCCTTTTAACCTAGTAGAGATGATTAAAAAATCATGGGAAAGTGATGTTCATTGGCATATTTACGGTCGCTTTGATTTAGCTGGTGGAATAGATGGACAACCTATAAAACTAATAGAATTTAATGCTGACACTCCAACTTCTTTATTTGAAACTGCCCTACTTCAATGGGCTATTTTAAAAGAAAACAATATGGATGAAGATAGTCAATTTAACAATGTTTATGATGCTATAAAAGAGAACTTTAAAAGACTTATAACACTTTTTGAAGATACAGAGCTGTTTGATGAGAGATATGATGGATGGAAAATACTATTTTCTTCTGTAGAGGGTAATGATGAAGAGGAAGCAACCACAAGACTACTTCAACAAATCGCAACAGATGCAGGTTTTAATACAAGTTTTGAATATCTAAACAATGTAAAATTTGATGATAATGGTATTTTTGATGCAGATGAAAATCAATATGAATACTGGTTTAAACTATACCCTTTTGAGGATATAGCTCACGATGAACCAGAACTTGCTACGACTTTGACAAATATTATGCAAAATCAAGAGGCAATTTTACTTAATCCTGCATACACTCTTCTTTTTCAATCAAAAGGTATTATGAAAATATTAAGTGATTTATTTCCAGATTCACCATATTTACTTAAAACATCATTTGAACCATTAGATGGTATAAAACAAGTTGAAAAAACTGTATTTGGTAGAGAGGGTGCAAATACTAAAATCATCAATTCCGATACCTCTATAGCAGAACAAACAGATGGTGCTTATGATAACTACAAAAAAGTATATCAAGAGTATGTAGAGTTTCCTAAAGATGCTAAT
The DNA here is from genome assembly GCA_034659595.1 of Campylobacterota bacterium. Taxonomy (GTDB): domain Bacteria; phylum Campylobacterota; class Campylobacteria; order Campylobacterales; family Sulfurimonadaceae; genus Sulfurimonas. The sequence goes on along the minus strand of JAYEHQ010000042.1, from coordinate 1,754 downwards.
GGTAAGAAATACCAAGCTGGTGTATTTTTCGCTTATGAAGCTTGTGGACTAAGCTTTAGAAAAGGTGATGAGATAATGGATAATATGTCTAAATTTGTGGGGCATATAATAAAATAAAAGTCTCTAAATCAGAGACTTTTTAATTTCGTTACAAATTCGTTCAACATCTTTTTTTATCATTGTTGTACTACTTGCTAAACATAACCCTTTATTAAATAAATACTCACTCGTACCATCTAGGTATGTTTTAGCATTTTTAAATAAAGGTTGCAAATGCATCGGTTTCCAAAGTGGTCTTGCTTCTACATTTATAGCTTCTAATGCTTTCATAACTTTTTTATAATCTGTCTTTTCAAAAGTAAGTGCAGTAAGCCATCTATTTCCACGACTATTTTCAAGTTCTGGCATCATTTTAATCTCTTCAACACCATCTAAAAATTCTTTATACCATTCAAAAATTTCTCTTTTTTTAGCCACTCTATCTTCTATAACTTCCATCTGTGCCACACCAATAGCTGCTAAAACATTACTCATACGATAATTATATCCATACTCAGTATGTTCATAAAATACCTCTTGTTCTCTTGCTTGTGTACTATAAAACATTGCTTTATTAATCCACTCTTCATTATCACTAACAAGCATTCCACCACCACTTGTAGTAAGGATTTTATTACCATTAAAAGAGTATATTCCAAAATCTCCAAAAGTTCCTGTATGTTTAGAATTAAAAGTAGCACCTAACGATTCTGCTGCATCTTCAATAAGATAAACTCCATGAAGTTTACAAATTTGAGCTATTTTTTCTATATCTGAACTCATACCATACAGATGCGTAAGAATCAAAGCTTTTGGTTTTTTTTCACATTCACATAGATACTTATTTAGAAGTTTTGGTGATATATTCCATGACTCATAATCAGCATCTAAAAAAACTGGATTTGCATTTTGATACAAAATTGCACTAACTGAACCTATAAAAGTAAACGATGAAGCAAGTACATCATCACCCTCTTTGATGCCAAGAACTCTCAAAGCCAAATGAATAGCTGCCGTACCACTAGTAACAGCAAGTGCATTTTTTACACCTGTATAACTTTTAACACTATCTTCAAATTTATTAACAAACTCACCAAGTGGAGCTATATAATTACTTTTAAATACTTCTTCAATATACTTTAATTCATTTCCACTCATATGCGGAGCGGATAAAAAAATTCTTTCTCTCAAATAAGTTCCTTTTTAACATAAGATTTTTAAATATGTAAAATTCCTGCCATTTTTAAAATAACACCTGCCACTAAAGATATAGTAGCTATATTAAACATTCTTAAATTTGTAAGTTTAGAATCAAATAATCTATCTCTATCTATAATATGGTCTCTTATAGTAATCTCCATATTTTTAGACATCTCTTGAATAGAAATATTTACATCTACAATACTTTTTTCAATCTCTTTAAATCTTTCATCTACTTGTTCAAACCTTTTATCTACTTGCTCAAACCTTTTATCTACTTGTTCAAACCTTTTACTAACATCTTCTTTAAACTCATTCAAATTAGCATCAGCTTTTTCAAACCGTTTATCCATATCTATTTTCAACTCTTTTTGATCAAGTCTTTGTTCTTCTAGTTGCCTTTGCAACATCTCAAAACTTCTCTCAAAATACTGAGATGTAGGTATAAACTTCGCTACTAAAATCTCCATAGATTTTTCATTTATTACAACTTCATTTTGATTTTCCATATTATC
>JAYEHQ010000041.1:0-3375 GCA_034659595.1 Campylobacterota bacterium | reverse complement strand
AAAAGGTGAAGTCTTTACAGAAAAAAATATAAGAAGTGTAAGACCAGGGTATGGAATGCATCCTAAATATTTAAAGGAAATATTGGATACAACTGCTGATAAAGGTTATGGATTTGGAGATAGATTTAAGAAATAAACTTGAAGCTTTTTTATATTTTATCAAGTAAAATAATATTTTTTAAACTGATGTTAATATCAGTAAATTTATAGTAAAATTACATCTTAAAACTTAAAAATAAAGAATAAAATGAAAATCACAATAATAATATCTGTATATAAAAATATAAAAGCCCTTAAGCTGATTCTAAATTCTATTATAAATCAATCTATTAAAATTAATGAAATAATAGTTTCAGAAGATGGTGATTCAATAGCAATGAAAAACTTTATATCTACATTTAACATAAAAAATTTAATACACTTAACACAAAAAGATTTAGGATGGAGAAAAAATACAGCTTTAAATAACTCTATTAAAATGGCAAGAGGAGATTATTTAATATTTATTGATGGAGATGTAGTACTACATGAAAAATTTGTTGAAGGACATATATACTGTTCGAAACCAAAAAGAGTATGTGCAGGTAAAAGAGTTGAACTAGGTGAAAAATATAGTAAAAAACTTTATGATGATAAATTAACAATTAATGAATTATCAAATAGTTTTATTAGAAGAATAGTATCTTTACATAAAGATAAAGTAAGACACTATGAAGATGGCATTTATGTAAAACCTAACAGTTTTTTATATAATAACTTAATTCAAAAAAAAAATATAAACTATCTAATAGGCTGTAATTTTTCTTGTTATAAAAAAGATATTGAATCCATTAATGGATTTAATGAAGACTATCAACTTCCTGCCGTTGGTGAAGATGTGGATATAAATTGGCGTTTTAGAGCTAGTGGTATAGAAGTTATATCATGCAGAAATATAGCTAATGTTTATCACTTATGGCATAAAAAAGGTTTTGGTGCTAACGAATGTGAAATAAATAATAAAATATTAAAAGAAAACTTTGATAAAAATAGATATATATGCTTAAATGGCTTGAAAAAAATAAAAGATGGAGAAAAAATATGAAAGGGATAATTTTAGCAGGAGGAAGTGGGACAAGACTATACCCTATCACAAAAGGTGTAAGCAAGCAACTAGTACCAATCTATGATAAACCGATGATTTACTATCCACTATCAGTTTTAATGCTGGCAGGAATCAAAGAAGTATTAATAATATCGACACCTCATGATTTACCTAGATTTAAAGAACTTTTAGGAACTGGAATTGATATAGGAATGAAATTTGAGTATGTAGTTCAACCGTCACCAGATGGACTAGCACAAGCATTTATCCTAGGTGAAGAATTTTTAGATGGTGACGATGCATGTTTAATACTGGGTGATAATATTTTTTATGGTCACGGTTTAACTGAGTTATTAGCCGCAAGTATAAAAAATGTTAAAAATGAGAATAAGGCTACAGTATTTGGATATTATGTTAAAGATCCTGAAAGATATGGTGTAGCAGAATTTGATGATATTGGAAGTGTTATATCTATAGAAGAAAAACCTAAAATTCCAAAATCAAACTATGCAGTAGTTGGTTTATATTTTTATCCAGCTGATGCAGTTAAAAAAGCAAAAAATGTAAAGCCAAGTGATAGAGGTGAACTTGAGATAACAACTTTAAATCAAGACTACTTAGAGGAACGAAGATTAAAAGTTGAATTAATGGGTAGAGGATATGCATGGTTAGATACTGGTACACATGAATCATTACTAGAAGCTTCACAGTTTATTCAAACCATAGAAAATAGACAAAGTCTTAAAGTCGCATGTCTTGAAGAGATAGCTTATGAGATGGGATATATATCAAAAGAAAAACTTTTAGAACTTGCAGAGCCTTTAAAGAAAAATCAATATGGTCAATACTTAATAAACATAGTAAATCAAGGTAAGATATAAATGAAATTTATTAGAACAGAAATAGCAGATGTAGTTATTTGTGAACCAACTATACATGGTGATAATAGAGGCTATTTTATTGAAACCTTTAGAGAAGATAAACTTAATGAATTTTTAGGTTATCAAATAAAATTTTGTCAAGATAATGAGTCTAAGAGTTCTAAAGGTGTTTTAAGAGGTTTACATTACCAATTAGCTCCTTTTGCACAAACAAAACTAGTAAGAGTGATGCAAGGTAGTGTTTTAGATATAGCAGTAGATATTCGTAAAAACTCTCCTACATTTGGTAAATATGTAGCAGTTGAGTTAAGTGCTAAAAATAAACGACAACTTTTAGTTCCTCGTGGTTTTGCACATGGCTTTGTAGTTTTAGAAGATAATACAGTTTTTGCATATAAAGTAGATAATTACTATTCACCTGAAAACGATAGGGGAATAGCTTTTAATGATGAAAACCTATCAATAGACTGGAAAATAGATTGCAAGGAATTAAACTTATCAGCAAAAGATAAAGTACAACCTAAATTAAATGAGACACAAGACCTTTTTAAATATGGTATAAACTACTATGAATAATATTTTAGTTACAGGTTCAAATGGACAACTCGGAAGTGAAATAAAAGAACTTTCTAGTAAATATTCACATAACTTTTTTTTTACAAATAGAGAAAATTTAGATATTACAAATAAGAATAAAATTCTAAAATTTATAGATGAAAATTCCATAAATAGCATCATTAATTGTGCTGCATATACTGCTGTAGATAAAGCTGAAAATGACAAATCAAATGCGAACTATATAAATAATATAGCTGTTAAATCATTAGCAGAATTAGCAAAAGAAAAAGATATTAAGCTTATTCACATCTCAACTGATTATGTATTTGATGGAACAAACTTTAAGCCATATAATGAAACAGATAAAACTAATCCTAATGGAATATATGGTTCAACAAAATTAAATGGTGAAATATCATTACAAACTATAAATCCTAAAAATTCAATTATTATTAGAACATCATGGGTTTATAGCAGTTTTGGAAATAATTTTGTAAAGACTATGCTTCATTTAGGAAAAGAAAAAGATGAACTAAATGTTATATTTGATCAAGTTGGAACTCCTACATATGCTAAAGATTTAGCAAAATTAATTTTAGATATAATTCCGAAACTTAAAAATGAAAATACAGAAATTTATAATTATTCTAATGAAGGTGTACTTTCTTGGTATGACTTTGCAAAAGAGATTATGAAAATGGCAAAAATAAACTGTAAAGTTAATCCTATTGAAACTAAAAATTATCCAACTCCAGCAAAAAGACCATATTTTAGTTTATTAAATAAAAATAAGATTAAAAATGATTTTAATATAACTATACCTTACTGGAAAGATAGCTTAGATAAATGTTT
>JAYEHQ010000040.1:4010-15894 GCA_034659595.1 Campylobacterota bacterium | reverse complement strand
TAAAAAAAGCAGATAAAACAGTTTTAGATAGAGTTATAGCCATAATAGAAGAGATGGCAAAAAAAGATAAAGAAGTAGAAGATATGCTAACAAAACATCATCTTAGATTAGCCTAATTAAGAAAAAAGTTTTCTATCCTTTTTAATTTTACATCTGAATAACTAATATCTGACTTCAAAAAAACAATAATCTCATCATATTTTTTTAAAGAGACTACACTTTTCAATATCTCATCATTAAAATTCATATAATCATGCATCATAGCATTTCTAAGTCCTATAGCACTTTTCATAGTTGAATACAGTTCATCTTCTATAAGACCCATCTCATACATAAATTCAAAAGCATCAGAACCTTTTTGTGGGACTATTGGACAATTAAATTTTTTTAATATCCTTTTTGCTTTTCCAATAGAATTTTCAACTATAACTTGCATAGAATTTTTTACTGCTCTTATCTCTACTTTAGACCACTCTTTTTTTTCACTCATCTCATCTAAAATTTCACACTCTTCTAAGGCTATCTCTTTTGTTTTATCTAAGTATTCTTGAAATGTCATCTTTACTACCTTTTATAATTTTATAATTTTTTTTATACTACTTTTCATCTCTAAAGTTATATTTGATAAATCCACAATATCATAATCACTTCTTTCATAAAATTCATCTGTTGCACGACTTCCAAATAACAAAGCAATTTTTATATAATCAAATTTTTCAGATGAAAAAGTATCCACTAATTCTTCTAAAGTTATTAGTTTTGTTTTTCCATAAAATCTAGATTTTTCATTTAACATAATACAACTTAATATTTAAAATTTATAAACTTATTATATTATAATTTAGCTATAATTCGATTATGAAATTTGAACCCTACCCATTTGAAAAATTAAATAATTTACTTAAAAACATTGTACCAAATATAGATTATGAAACATCTATTTTAACTATTGGTGAACCACAATTTGAAACACCTTCATTTATACAAAAAACATTTGCTGATAATTCATCATTACTAAAAAAATATCCTAAAACAGGCGGTGAAGCAAACTTAAGAGATGGTATGAGAAGTTTTGTGGCAAAAAGATTTAATACAAATCTATCAGATGCACAAATCATCCCAACTTTTGGAACTCGTGAAGTTCTTTTTAACTTTCCCCAATTTTTACTTTTTGAAAAAGAAAATCCAGTTATGGCTTTCACAAACCCTTTTTATCAAATATATGAGGGTGCGGCTATCGCTACAAGAAGTAAAACTATACATCTAAATCTTACTAAAGAAAATCATTTCAAACCACAGATAAATGAAGATGAATTAGCCAAATGTGATTTAGTTATATTAAACTTTCCAAACAACCCTACTTCATCAGTTTTAACTATAGATGAATTGGGAGTATGGGTAAAATTAGCTTTGAAACATAACTTTGTACTTTTAAATGATGAGTGTTATAGTGAACTATATACAGATAAACCTATCCCATCTTTACTTGAAGCATCTACTCATATAGGAAATAATGACTTTAAAAATATTTTAGTTATAAACTCCATATCTAAACGATCATCTGCACCTGGTCTTCGTTCTGGCTTTATAGCAGGTGATGCTAATATATTAAGAGATTATATGAAATATAGAACTTATGTTGGCTGTGCTTCCCCCCTTCCACTTCAAAGTGCTTCAGCTATTGCTTGGTCTGACGAAGAACATGTTTCAATTTCAAGAGAAATTTATAAAAGAAATTTTGAGATAGCTAAAGAAATTCTAGGTATAAATATACCAAAAGCTACATTTTATATCTGGTTAAAAGTTGATGATGCTTTAAACTTTACTAAAAAATTATATAAAAATTACAATGTAAAAGTTTTACCAGGTGAATTTTTAGCAAAAGAAGATGTAAATGGTGAAAATCCAGGAAAAGGATTTGTAAGAATTGCACTAGTTGAAAATGAAGAAAAAACAAGAAATGCACTAAAAAGAGTTAAGGAGTGTTTAAATGGATAAGATAGAAGAACTTAAGACTAAAGTTTTAAAAGCTCAACAAGATACAGACATAGCATCTTTATATGTACTAGAACAAGAGGCACATGAAATTTTTGATGATGAGACTCTACAAGGTTTTTATGCAAATATTTTGGATATAGCACTCGAGAAACTAACTCAAACACTTGAAGAACATAAAAAAATGGATATGAAAGAGGTTCAAGACTTTGCTACCACTAGAGCTTTATATGAATATGCAATGGAACACTATAGTGCTGGTGCAATAAAAGATGCATCCGCACTTTTTGAAGTTCTTAGTGGTATGACAAATGATGATAAATTTTCATGGGCTTTAAAACTTCACTGGATGGCATCTGCAGAAAATATATCCTTAGATGATTTTATGAATAATATTGCTGATATTGAGCAAACTCAACAAAAAGGAACTTTTTATATTAGTAGTTTTCAAAAAGAGGCACAAAAATTGCTAGACAATGCAAAAGAAAAAGAGTCAAATTAATTTGGAGCAGTCTATGAAAGTTCATTTTATTGGAATAGGTGGAATAGGTATATCAGGTTTAGCACAATTTATGCACTTTAACGGACATCAAGTTAGTGGTTCAGATATAACAGATACCATCATAACTAAAAAACTTCGTAAACTTGGCATCAAAGTTTCTGTACCTCATTCAGAAGATGCTATTACAGATCAAGATTTAGTGATACACTCTGCAATTATTAGTCCTGACAACCCAGAGGTAGTAGCTTCAAAAGCAAAAGGCATTGAAGTTCTTGCTCGTCGTGAAGCTCTCATACAAATTTTAGAAAATAAAAAAGTTTATTCAGTTGCTGGAGCGCATGGAAAAAGTACAACTACTGCTATATTAACAGCTATCATGAGTGGTTCAGCTATAATAGGTGCTGAATCAAAAGCTTTTGGTTCAAATGTAAGGTATGATGATAGTAATAACAATATGCTTTTTGAAGCGGATGAGAGTGATGGAAGTTTTATAAACTCAAATCCATACTGTGCAATTGTTATAAATGCTGAACCTGAACATATGGAATACTATGACTATAACTATGATAGATTTTATGATTCTTATAAAACTTTTATAAAATCTGCAACTTGTAGAGTTCTAAATGGAGAAGACCCATTTTTATCTACGCTAATAGATGAAATTCAAGCTATATGGCTTTACCCTAGTAAAGATATTACAAATATTAAATATTTACTTATAAACAACGAGCCACATACAAAATTCACTCTTAAAAATTTAGGGGATTTTACAGTTTGGGGCTTTGGTAAACATATAGCACTTGATGCATCATTAGCTATTTTATCAGCTCATGAATCTATGGATGTAAAAGATATACAAAAAAATCTACTCTCTTTTAAAGGCATCAAAAAGCGTTTTGATATAGTTGGAAGTGAGAATGATAGTGTTATCATTGATGACTATGGACACCATCCAACAGAGATAAAAGCTACATTTGATTCTGTAAAAGAGTATGCATCTTTAAAAGGCTTTGATAAAATAACTGCTATTTGGCAACCACATAAATATTCTCGCACTATTGATAATCTAGATGCATTTATAAAATGTTTTGAGGGTGCTGAGGAACTTATCATCTTACCTGTATGGTCAGCTGGCGAAGCAAAAAGAGATATAGATTTTAAAGAAAAATTCAAAAACTATAACTTAACAATGGCAGATAATATTACTAGAGCAAATAATTCTATAACTATAGTAAAAGATGAAAAAGATTTAAAAACATTAGACAAAGGTCTTATCATTGGCTTTGGTGCTGGAGATATTACATATCAGATAAGAGGTACTGCATAAATGGCATATATACTTGGTATTATTATAGTTTCTCTTTTATTTTTAAGCCTACACTATTTTACAGAATTAAATAAAAAACAAAAATCTATCATTAGTATTGTTGTTTTGTTAATTATTTTATCGGCTATAGCATTTAATACATATAGCACATCTCAAAGAGAAAAAATGCTAAATGCTGTTACTAAATTTAATCAACATAAAACTATCCAATGTAAAGGGATAAGTGTTAATGATAAAAATTTTACTATAAGTATTGGTACTTATACTTTTATAGGTAAAAAAGATAGTGAAAATTTTGGACAGATGATTAGTGCTTCAGAGTGTGAATAAGTAGCTTTTGCTCATTATAGAGTGTAATATCAGTCAGTTGTTCGCAAAATACCTTTCTATCCCATCTGCTAATCCTAAAGCTATTGTTTTTCTGTACTTATCATTAACTAATCTTGTAGCTTCTTTAGGATGGCTTATAAACCCTACCTCTACCAATACCGCTGGCATCTGAGCACCAACCAATACCCAAAATGGACCTTCTCTAACTCCACCATCATGAACACCTTTATATTTTTTATTTAAACTTCCAAGCATTCCACGCTGTAAATCTATAGCTAATTTATTAGATGCTATTATTTTTCTATGATTTAAAAAATTTAAAAAACTTTTTTTGCCATAAGCATTCATATCACCCAAATCCGCTGAATTTTCTTTTGCAGCAACTTTTTCAGCTTTTTTAGATTTAGACGGAGATAAAAAATAACACTCTATGCCATGCACTTTTTTCGCATTTTTTCTAGCTACTGCATTAGCATGAATAGATATAAAAATATCTGCTTTTTTCTTATTTGCATACTTAGTTCTATCTCTTAATTTTATATATTTATCTCTATATCTAGTCATATATACTTTATAACCACGACTTTTCAAAATATTTCGTAAATGTCTTGAAACCTTATATACTATTATCTTTTCTCTATATTTTTTATACCCTACAGCTCCTGGGTCTCGTCCACCATGACCTGGATCTATAACTATAGTTTTATTTCTATCAAGGCGTTTTGGAGTTGTGTCTTTATCTATAGTTTTTATTTTAGTAGTATTATTATTTTTTGAATTAATACCTATAATTAATTGCTTCCCATCTTTTTTAAATCTTATTTTTATTTTTTGAGAATCTTCTATAACAAGTCTCATTGTTTTAAGATTAAACTGTGCTATTTTAATTCTATTTATACCTTTCTTTCTAATATGATGATTTTTTAAAAGTATTGCATGTATATCAAAAACATATCTATATCTTCTTTTTTTAGCATCATAGATTTTAAAGTAATTCACTTGATTTTTCATCAGTTTTTTATCAAAAGTTAACACAAGATTATCATCTATAAATTTTGCACTTTTTAATTTATGAGTTGCTTTAACTCTTATTTTTTTTGTTTTTTTGATTTTTTTTGAAGGTTTTGGATTTAGTTTATTTAATTCTTTTTCATATCTTGATATATCAATATGAAGTTTTTTACCACTTTTTATGATACCTTTTAATGATCGAATACGAAGCTTTTTATTTCCATCTATTACTGAACGCAAATAAATATTTTTATAATCATTATATGCACGAAATTGATCATCTTTTGTTCCATTTTTAACAAAACTATCAGCTCTTGTTAAAAGCTTAGTATCACTTAGTGCGTTAAGCGATACTAAAAAAATAGAAAAAACTAAAAAAAATCGTAGCATAAACTAACTACTCACCTTTAGTTAATTTTTCTAATAACTCTTTTACAGATATAATTTCATTAAGTTTATAGCCATTAGCACCAGAGAAAAATAATCCAGTTTCAAGGTTACCCATATAAGCATCGCTCAATCTATCAGCGATACAAAAACCAACTTCTTTTGCTTCAACACCACGATTACATGGTGCTACACAATTAGAAATACATTTTATTGCTGGACCCTCTCTATTTTCTATTAAATGAGTAAGATTAGTTACTATACCTTGTGCAGGATAACCTACAGGTGAACCCATAAGTTTTATATCTTCTTTTTTTGCACCTAAAAGAACTTGTTTAAAATTTTCATGAGCATCACACTCTTTAGTACCTATAAAACGAGTACCCATTTGAACACCAGAAGCTCCTAAACTTATCATCTCTTCTATATCTTTTTTATCCCAAACACCACCTGCAGCAATTACTGGAATATTTCCCCAATTACTTGCTTCTTCTACAACTGGTTTAACTAAGTTTTCTAACTGATTTTCATCTTTTGCACAATCTTCATAACTAAAACCTTGATGTCCACCACTTTTTGGACCCTCAAGTATTACAGCATCTGGCAATCTATCATATCTTTTTTGCCATCTTTTACAAATAATTTTCAAAGCCTTAGCCGATGAAACGATAGGAACTAAAGCAATATCAGAGTAACCCTCTGTAAACTCTGGCATATTTGTTGGAAGCCCTGCCCCTGTTATAATTATATCAGCTCCACCTTCACAAGCATCTTTTACTACACGACCATAATCATTCATAGCATATAAAATATTTACAGCAAGTGGTTTATCACCACAAATCTCTCTAGCATTACTTATAATCTTTTTTAAAGCTTCTGGTGAATAAAAATTTGCCTCACTTAAAGGTCTATCTGAAACTAATTTTTGAGAATATTTTTTATTATCATAATAACCAGTACCAACAGCACTAATCACTCCTAATCCACCCTCTTTAGAAACACTACCTGCTAACTTATCCCAACTAATACCAACGCCCATTCCACCTTGAACTATTGGTTTTTCAATCTCATATTTTCCAATTTTCAATGATTTAAAATTCATTTAATTAACCTTTAATTTTGCAAATTTTCTTTTTCCAACTTGAAGGATATACTCACCACTTGAAAGTTGTAGTTGCATATCAGATATTTTTTCTTGATTTATTTTAACAGCACCTTGCTTAATATCTCTTCTTGCTTGTGAAGTTGATGGCTCAATTTTACAATCTACTAATGCTTTAGCAATCCAAATCTCACCATCACAACTAAACTCCTCTATATCGGTAGGAATTTGACTTTTTGCATGAACTTTTTCAAATTCTGCTTTAGCCATTTTTGCTTCTTCATCTGAATGAAATCTAGCAGTTATCTCTAAAGCTAAATCCTCTTTTACTTTTTTAGGGTGTAAAGAACCATCCTCTACACCTTTTTTTAATAAAGCTATCTCATCTAAACTTTTTGTACTTAATAGTTCAAAATATCTCCACATTAAAACATCTGATACACTTAAAACCTTACCAAACATATCATTAGGTTCGTCAGATACACCTATATAATTATTTAAAGATTTACTCATCTTTTGTACACCGTCAAGACCTTCTAAGATTGGCATCATTAAGACAGCTTGTTGTTTTTTTACATTATAAGATTTTTGTAAATGCCTACCCATCAAAAGATTAAATTTTTGATCAGTTCCACCAATCTCTATATCAGATTTCAGATGAACACTATCATAGCCTTGAAGAAGTGGATATGTAAATTCATGTATTGCTATATCGTCTTCATTCTTATATCGCTTTTTGAAATCATCTCTCTCTAACATTCTCGCGACTGTTCTTTTAGATAACAAAGTTAGCATATCCATAGGGGTAAGTTTATCAAGCCATTCATCGTTATATACAATATCAGTTTTATTTTTATCTAAAATTTTAAATGCTTGAGTAGTATAACTAGATATATTCTCTGTTATTTGTTCTTTTGTTAAAACTTTTCTAGTAGCACTTTTACCAGTAGGATCACCTATAGTAGCGGTGAAGCTACCTATTAGAAACTGAACTCTTGCACCATACTTTTGAAAAGTAGCCAATTTTTGTAAAAGAACAGTATGACCAAGATGCAAATCAGGTGCAGTTGGATCAAATCCACATTTTACAGTATAGTTTTCACCCTCTTCATAATATGCTTTTAATAATTTCTCAATTCTTTCATTATCAATAATTTCAGCACAACCTCTACTGATCTCTTTTAAAGCTTCTTCTAACATATATATTTTATCCTTATCTATTATGAACGATACGCATCATCGGTTCGTATGAGATGCATTACTTTTATTTTTTGCCCTATTTTAGCACGAAGTGCTTGAATATCTGCTTCTTTTGATTCAAATCCCAATTCACAATACTTTATATAATCACTACTATCTTTACCTAATTCTATTGAACTAATATCAATATTTAATTTTACAAGATAGTTTAAAAAATCTGCTAAAGCACCTTTTTCATTATGAAGAGATGCTATTAAATTGTAATGATATAAATTTTTCTTATCCCATTTTACAAAAACCATAGGCTCATGGTTTTCAAGTTTTTTATTTGCACTTTTACACATTTTATGGTGTACATGAACTTTATTTTTATCTAAAAATGCCATTATCTCATCACCATATTTTGGATGACAACAATAATCAAAAACTACTTCAGAAATATTACTCACACTAAATATTTCTATTCCAGAAATAATGTATGATTTTAACTTAAATCTTCGTTTTGACAAGAAACCTTTAAATCTAAAATTTTTACTAATTTCACCAACATACTTATGTATTACATTTTTAAAATGTTCTATATCACATGGAATATTTGAACAAGTAGTGCATCCTTGTGATTTAAACCACTCATCAACCCTAGAATAGTTTAAATTCATCACTGTCGCAACTATATTTCTACTAGATTTTGTATTTATATCTTTAATTCTAGCATTACAATTAAATCTCATATTTGTAATAGCTTTTGATGTTTTAACAGCATCTATCCAAGTACATCTAGTTATGATTTCATCACTACTCTTAATCTTTACAATATCACCGTTTTGCAATTCACCAAGAAGAGATGTTTTTTCTTTATTAACTAATGCTGATTTAGCATGATTTCCAATTTCAGAATGAACTGCATAAGCGAAATCAAGAACTACTGCACCTCTTGGCAAAGTAAATACATCACCAGTTGGTGAAAAAACTGATATATCTTCACTATACAAATCATTTTTAGTTAAAGCATAAAAATCTTCAACACTTTCATTTTGATATTGTAAATTATTTAACCAATCTAATTTTATATTATTTCCACCACTTTTATATTTCCAATGAGCGGCAACTCCAAGTTCAGCAGTATTATGCATCTCAAAAGTACGAATCTGAACTTCAAAGATGGCAGTATTATAAAAAACACTTGTGTGTATAGTTTGATAACCATTATCTTTAGGAACTGCTATATAATCTTTAAATCTTGATGATAATGGTTGAAAATGAAGATGGATGAGACCTAAAATATTGTAACATTTCACTGGGTCTTTAACTAAAATTCTAACAGCTAAAAGATCAAGAACTTCCTCTATCCCCATGCCTTTTCTTTGCATCTTTAAATATATAGAATATCTATGTTTTACACGAGATAATATTTTAAAATCATCCTCACAGAATCCATTTTTAATAAGTAATTTTGATATTGATTCTTTAAAATCATTTAATTTCATCTCAATAGCATGATAATTTGTATCAAGATAATTATTTATATGATGTTTTTCCTCTTTAAAAAGGTATGAAAAACTTAAATCCTCAAGTAAATTCTTTAAAAAACTAATCCCTAATCTATGTGCTATTGGGGCATAAACAACTAAAGTTTCTTCTGCAATTCGTTGTTGTTTATGTTCTGGTAATGCATCTAAGGTAAGCATATTATGAAGTCTATCACAAAGCTTTATAACTAAAACTCTTACATCTTCAATACTAGCAAGTAGCATTTTTCGAAATGATAAAGCTGAAACAACTAATTTTTCATCAGAAGATGATGGAATAAGTTCAGAATCTCGAATAACATCTATCTTAGTTAAACCCTCAACAAGATGTGCAACATCACTACCAAATAAAGTTTGAATCTCTTCTATACTTGTAGGGGTATCTTCTACAACATCATGTAGAAGTGCAGCTATAGCCATAGATTCATCATCTGCAATAGAAGATACTATAGAGGCAACTAATATAGGATGAATAATATACGCTTCACCACTTTTTCTAACTTGACTTATATGAGCTTTTTTTGCATATTCTAATGCATGTTTAAGCTCTTTAGTATGACTTATATGTGTAAAAAGATATTCAGAAGCTAAGTCTTCATCATGCAGATGTTTGACTTTTTCAATATCTACTTGACTTAAACTCAAAAGATTTACTTTTCTATATCTACAAAGCCTTTTACTACTACAAGACCTTCAGCAAGCTCCATTAAAGCTAAATCTGCTGCTTTAATGCTATTTGGATCAATATTTAATTTACTTGTAGCACCATTTAAAAGTTCATCACTTCTTTTTGCTACTGCTAATGCTAACTGATAACGGTCCATATTTGGATTGTCATTTAAAACTTTTGCTGTTAACTCTTCAACTTTCATATTCATTATCTTTTTTCCTAATAATTTATTTTACAATTGAGCAATTTTGCATATTGCCATTTAATATATCTAAAAGATTACCTTTTTTATTCATATCACATACAATAATATGTAACTTATTGTCTTTTGCTAATGCGATTGATGTATCATCCATAACTTTTATATGGTCATTTAATGCATCATCGTAAGTCAATTCTGACAACTTAACTGCATCATCATATTTAGCAGGATCTTTATCATAAACACCATCTACTTTTGTAGCTTTTATAATAACTTCAGCATTAATCTCCACCGCTCTAAGAGTTGCAGCCGTATCTGTTGTAAAAAATGGATTACCAGTTCCAGCAGCAAAAATAACTACGCGACCTTTTTCTAAATGACGAACCGCTTTACGATTAATATATGGTTCAGCAATCTGTTCCATTTTAATAGCTGTTTGCATACGAACTTCAAGTCCAGCATGTTCACAAGCTTCTTGCATAGCTACACCATTTATAACAGTAGCAAGCATACCCATATAATCACCACTAGTTCTTTTGATAATACCATCTTGTGCAGCAGTTACACCACGGATAATATTTCCACCACCAATAACGATACCAACTTCAATACCAGCATCAATAAGTGATTTTATCTCTTGAGAAATATAATTTAATATTTGTGTGTCAATTCCATGACCTTCTTCACCTGCTAGAGCTTCACCTGAAAACTTAACCAATACGCGTTTATTCGTCATAGATACACCTTTTTTGAAAATTCCGTGCATTATACTAATAAATCTCTTTAAAGTTGCTTTGAAGCTGTATTGAATATAATGATATTTATGAATTGGCTTAATCTTTTTGAAAATAACACTATAGAACTTAAACATCAATTTGGCAGAGATATTAATGCGACCATTTCTAAAGATGAAGAGGTTCTTTTTGATAAAAGTGCCAAAGCATTTGAAGAAAAAAACATTATAGATGCTTATGAATATTTTTTTAAATCTTTAGAAAATTTCTCATTTTCAAAATCAAATAAAAATATAATAACTTCAAGAGAAGTTAATAAACTTAACTTTACAATCTATCAAGGAACTGCCTGTATTAAAGGTTTTGTTACCCTTGAAAACTTTTTAGCAGAAGTAAAAATAACAAAAAAAGCAAATGCACATGTTGCTCTTAAAAGATACCTTTTAGAGAGAAATTATCAATTAACTTATGCTTGTTACTTTGCTGATGATGAATATATAAAATTAAAACTCTATTTTGATAATCTAACTATGAGTCCACAAAAGATTTTTTTCCCTATTCGTGAAATCGCTTTAAATGCTGATTTTGACAAAGAATATATGAAAACAGAGTTTCCAAATACCATTCTTGAAGATATTGAGCATCTTCAAGAAGTACCTATCGAAGAATTAAAAATAAAATATGATTTTTTACAAAAATGGATAAAAGAATTAGAAGATAAAATATCATTACTACCATCAAATGATGCGATTGGAATGCAATCATTTTTATACCTTAGTGTCCTTTTACAAATTGATTACTTAATAGTTCCTAACTATGAAATCTATCAAAAAACTGCTAAAAAAATACAAAATTATTTTAATGATGAAAACAGTTCTATGGAAGTAAATAATGA
>JAYEHQ010000040.1:0-3910 GCA_034659595.1 Campylobacterota bacterium | reverse complement strand
AAATAATGACACCTTATGGAACTGGAAGTGGCTTTATTATAGATGATTTAATCATAACAAATTCCCATGTCATTAGTGGCTTAAAAGAGGTAGTAATAAGTTCAAAAAAAATAAAACGCTCCATAGCAAATGTAGTTTATGATGATCCTAACTACGACTTAGCATTTATTAGATTTGATATACCAAAACCAAAACATTCTTTAAAACTATCTCTTGAAACTGTAAAAGATGGAGATACGACTATAGCTGTAGGACATCCTTACGGACTAAATTATACAGCAACAGAGGGTATAATTTCTCGTGCTTCAAGACTACAAAATAACTTAGAATATATACAAATAGATGCAGCAATCAATCCTGGAAATAGTGGTGGTCCTCTTTTAAATATAAATAGTGATGTTATAGGTATAAATACTTTTATAATTCTTAATGCAAATAACTTAGGATTTGCTTTGCCCTATTTTTATATAAGAGAAGCTATAGATGATTTTAAAGCATTAAATAGAGATAATATAATTAGATGTAGTTCATGTAAAAATCTAATCAATGAAGAAAATATTGAAAAAGACTATTGCCCATTATGTGGCATAAAACTAGATGTTGCTAAACAAAGAAGAGAGGGCTATAAACCAGTAGCTGTAACCAAACTTTTAGAAGAGATACTAACCTCTTTAGAAATAGATGTAACACTAGCAAGAAGATCTCAAGTATCATGGAAAATTGATGCTGGTAGTGCAAAGATAGAAATTAACTATTTCGATAATGGTGTTATTATCGCTGATACAAAACTATGCACAATACCAAAAGAAAATATTGAAGAGATATATGATTATATACTTAGTGAAAATGAAAAGCTAACTTATTTACAATTTTCTATTAATGAAAACAATATATATCTATCATATCTCATAGTTGATTCTACTTTAACATTTAATGAGGGTAAAACTGCGATAGAAAGATTAATAAAATTATCAAATAAATATGATGATATTTTGATCAATAAATTTAATGCTATTAAACTGAAATTGGATGATGAGGATTAAAGATTATTACATTATCTTTTAGTTAAAAAAAATCCTCTTTAGCTATAATTGCATCAATACAAATAAAGAGAGAAAAATATATGTTAAAACTTGCTGTTTTTGATTTTGATTCTACCCTAATGGATGGGGAAACTATAGACTTTTTTGCAGATGAACTTGGCATCGGTGATAAAGTAGCTCATATTACAGAAGAAGCTATGAGTGGAAGGCTTGATTTTTTTGAATCATTACAACAAAGAGTTGGTCTTTTAAAAGGTCTTGATTTTGAAGTTGTTGAAAAAATCAGTCATAATTTACCATATATGAATGGTGCAAAAGAAACGATTGCTGAACTTAAAAAAAGAGGGATGATTGTAGTATGTTTTAGTGGTGGTTTTAGAACAGCTACTAGTTATGCTAAAGATATTTTAGGTTATGACGCTGATTTTTCAAATGTTTTGCATCATAAAGATGGAAAACTCACTGGTCTTGTTGGTGGAGATATGATGTTTAACTTCTCTAAAGGTGACATGATAGTAAGACTTCAAGATATTTTAGGTGTAAGTAAAGAGGAAACTTTAGTATGTGGTGATGGTGCTAATGATTTAAGTATGTTCGCTCATGCTGGCTCAAGAGTAGCTTTTTGTGCAAGAGATATTTTGAAAAAAGAAGCAAATATCATTATAGATGAAAAAGACTTAACACAAATTTTAAAGGAAATATAAATGCTAGATAATAGTGTATGGAAACAATATAACAAAGAAAATGATTTTAGAGAGAAACTAGCAGAATTTTGTGTACTAGATGCAGATGATTTAATTCAAAATGACAAAGAACTTTATGGAGTTATGAAATCAAAACTTACAAAGAAAGAGTTAAAACTTTTTGCAATGGATAGTGCTTCTATATGTGATGCTGATATACAAACAGAATTTGATATAGATTCAGAAACTTTAGAAAAAATGAAATTTAAACTTTATAAAAAGTTCAAACAAGATAAAACTCGTTTATCTTTTAGATTATCAACTGAGAAAGGGGAATAAGTTTAAAACTTATTCTTCTTTAAAACCTCACTTTACAAAAGTCACATCTGTACTAAAAACATCTTTTTTTATTTTCACTTTAGGTTGCTTTGAAACTTTAGATAAACTAGCATCTTGATTTATCTTCGCTATCCACATATTAGCTTCTTGTGAGTTTTCATCTGTTTTTATCCCTGCAGCGGCAGATTGAAAATTATGTAATATCGTCACAGCATTAAATTGATCTAAATTTTCATCTCCATAATGCTCCTGATAAAGCATTTCAAGTTTTGAATTTAAAATAATAACTAAAGCATCAGTATTGTAACTATCTCTAACATAACCAACACCTATTAAATTTGAATTTGAATACTCTTTTATATCTTTTAAAACACTTGAATATGTAGTAGTTAAAACTTTATCATTAAGTATATTTTTTTGTATATCAAATTTTATAAGTCGAATATACTCTTTTTGTAACTTTGCTTTTTGACTAAGGGATAGTAAGAAATTTCCATCTCGAAGTTGAATAATTTTATGTGCAAATACTATCTCCGTAGTTTTATGATGTTTTATCCATATTTTATTACCATTTTGTGTTATTCTCATTATGGTTACATCTTGACCCTTTTCATTAGCTGTTTTTCCTAAAACTACGATAGAACCATCTCTAGCCTCTACAGCATCTATACCTTCATCATCATCTATAGTGCCGTATTTTTTACTCCAAAGTTTTCTACCATCTCTTGAAAATCTTGTTATATATATATCATTAAGCCCTATTCCACTTTCAAACATATCATTATAAATAGACCTCGTAGTTTTTGATGTACCTACAGCCAACACTCCACCATCTCTAAGAGCAACTATATTATTTAATTTATCAAAATTCTTTGTTCCAAATATTTTTGTAAATATTATATTAGTTTTTGCATCTAGTTTAAGAACTACTAATGATCCATCAAGTGTATATCCACCTATAAAATAACCATTAGAAGGAGTTTTCACAATAGACATAGCTTGAGAACATTTAGCCAAAGTTAATGCTTTACTTAGTGTTATATTTCCATGTAAATCAGCTTTTATAAAATGCATCCGTTCACCATTTGAAGTAGAAATATTTTGAAGATATTCAAATGGATTTGTATATCGTTTAGGTTTAAACTCCAACCCTTTAAAATCTTGTGAAAAACCAACTGCACTTATCTGTCTATCATAATCTTGGGTAATGTCAAATAAAATATTATTAAAAGGTTTATCTATAACTATAGAATATTCTTTTGCATCCAAGCAACTAATAAGTAATAAAATAAGTGTAAATATATAATTCATAATGCTCTTTTTTTAACTAAAAGATAGCAAAAAGTATTCCTAAGATTAAATAAGTTAAAATATAAGTAATTAATATATTAGGATATGCATGAAAACATTAACAAACATAACAATAGGCTTAAGCTTAGTAGCATCATCACTTCTAGCAGATGTTGGGGCAAATATAGAGCTAGACCCAATCATAGAGGAGATTGTATCTGGTAAAAGAATTGTAGTAAATGCAACTATTGAAGATAAAGCGGGTATTGGATGTAGCTAGAACATATTTTAAGTCAGCAGATGGAGCTAACTACTCATTTGTACCTATGAATTGTGAAGCAACTACTTGTAGTGCTACTCTACCAGCTGTATCTGAATCTACTAAGGCTATAGATTATTTAGTTTTAGTTAAAAATACACAAAATGTAGTTTATAAAACACAAACATTTAATGCAGTTACTTTACCAATAGATGCAAAAACTCCATCATATCAAACAGAGCCAACTGATGAAGTTATAAGAGTAAAAACAGAGTTAGCTAAAGCTCCTGAAATGG
>JAYEHQ010000039.1:0-16123 GCA_034659595.1 Campylobacterota bacterium | reverse complement strand
TATACTCATGTAGTTTCAGAAATGAACAAAGCAAAACTCATAAGCCCTTTAGACTTTTAGATATAATTTTACAAGAGTAAAAGGGGTTAGATTTGAGTACAACTTTGATAGGTCAGATAGATAGGATTATGTTTGAAGATGATGGTTTTTTTATTGCAGTTTTAAAAACTGGTGAGAAGATTAGTGGTAGTTATTTAGAGAGTGATATATCAACTTTAAAAGATTCAGCTATCACACTTAGTGGTTTTTGGGATGAACATAAAAAGTATGGTAAAACATTTAAGTTTGAACATCTAAAAGTGAACCAAAACCAACTCTTTTTCTTTTTAAATAAAATCGTAAAAGGTTTTACAAAAAAACTATCTGCTGAACTTATAGAGAAGTTTGGTGAAGATGGTCTTATAGATATTTTAGATAACGATATAGAGAAACTTTTAGAGTTCAATGGCATCAAAGAGAAGCGACTTAAGAAGATTCAAGTTAGTTGGAAGAAGTTTCGTTCTATGCGTAAACTTGGTGAATTTTTAAGCCCTTTTGATGTGTCACAAGCTCTTCTTACCACTATAGCATCTGCTATGAAAGATGTTAATGAGCCTTGTACTAAGATAAAAGACAACCCTTACATACTTACTTCCATAAATACCATAGGTTTCAAACGAGCTGATGAATTAGCCCTTAAAATGGGTGTAGATGCCGAGGATGAAAATCGCATCGGTTCTGCTATGGATTATGTACTTTTGAACTACTGTGAAGCTCAAGGTAACTCTTGTGTAGCTAAAGAGATTTTATTTACCCAGTTAGATGAACTTTTAAACTTTAGTTCTAAAAATCATATTTACGAAGCTACCCTTATAGAGAGAGTCTCAGAACAAAGTATAGTTCTTATGAAAAATGATAGAGTCTCACCTGCAAGACTTTATGATGCTGAGAAGTTTTTATATGATGATTTTAAAAGTAGAAGTAAAAAAGATAGTGGTGGATTTGTAAAAGATTTGGATAGTTTTTTAGCAGATAAAGAGTTAAAACTAGGTGAGCAACAAAAAGAAGCAGTTGTAAAGATAAACAGTGGTGCTTCACTTTTGTTTCTTGTAGGTTATGCAGGAACAGGAAAAAGCACAACTTCTAAAACAATCTTAAATCTTTTAAACACAAGATATGAAGAAAAAGAGATAATCACTTGTGCTTTAAGTGGCATAGCATCTCAACGCATCTCAGATACTACAGGTTATGAGAGTGCGACTATTCAGTCACTTTTGACAAAATTTGAAGATAGAGATGAATTTCCTTTTGGTGTAGTTCTTATAGATGAAGCATCTATGATAAACTCATCTTTGTTTGCACGGCTTGTTAGAAAAATACGAAAAGATGCTATCCTCATAGTAGTTGGTGATGATGCACAACTCCCACCCATTGGTGCTGGAAATGTACTATCAGATGTTTTAGCACTAGAACTTGCATCTATTGTGAAACTCACAAAGATTTATAGACAAAGTGAAGACCAAGCTATTACCCTCATAGCAAATGATATACGAAAAGGGCAAGTTCCACTTTATAGAGAGAAGTATGATGATTTTGAATTTATAGATGTAACTATTCAAAACTATTATGCACTTAAAAATCAACTTTCACAACAAGAGTTACATGAATTAAGAGAGAGCAATTCTCAACAAATTGTTACCGAGATAGTGCATCAAGTAGTGTCATCTATAAAAAAAGCAAGATATAGACTTCAAAATAAACTTATAAAAGAGTATTTAAACTATTTTCAAGTGATAACTCCTATGAAAGGTGGGACACTTGGGGCAAATAACCTAAACATAGTTTTACAAGAGTATTTTAATCCAAATCCTAAAAAGTGTGTAAAAAGGGGAAATGTAGAGTTTCGTCTTATGGATAAAGTGGTTCATACTAAAAATGAAAACATGACTTCATGGAGTGGTGACGGATTTAAAGATGGTGAAGAGAGTGCTACTAGGCGTATTTTTAACGGTATGAGTGGTTTGCTTTTTAAGATAAATGAGGATGAGGAACAGGTATTTGTTTTTTATCCAAATGAAGATGTTGTAGTTGTTTATGAATACGAAGAGTTAAAAAGCCATCTTATGCTATCATATGCATTAACGATACATAAAGTACAAGGTATGGAGTATGACATAGTGGTTATCCCTATGACATTTTCCCATTTTATTATGCACAATACTAAACTTATATATACAGCAGTTACGAGGGCTAAACATAGATGCCTTGTGATTGGTGAGAGTGGTGCTTTTGAGTCTGCTTGTAAGCGACTTGAAACTACAAAAAGAGATACTGTACTTTTAGAGTTACAAAATAAGGGATAAAATGCCATTACAAAAAATTGTTTTTTATATGAAGTCTGCTTTAATATTATTTGTAATATTAGGAATTATAATAATGATGCTATATGAGTATAAAAATTCTAAAAAAAATATCAATAAAATTACACAATCGCATCATATTCATATGAGTAGAGTAGTTGATGGGTATTTAGAATATTTTAAAGAGACTAAGCAATTATCTGAATTTCTTAATGATTTGAAAAAACATTATGATTTTGATATAGTTATTGTTGCTAAAAATCAAGAAAATAAATATGATGTTGAGTACTCTTCATCAAAACAATTGATTAAGCTATTACCTAAAATTCCTACAGATGATAAAAAAAATGAAATAATTAAAAATAAAAATAATAGTTATTCTATAAATATTTGTAAACTACATTATTTAGAAAATAATTTAAAACTAATCTCATTCTTTGATACAACGGCATTAATGAATGAAAAAGAAGCCTCGTTATATAAATTATTTGTTATTTTACTTATATTTTCAATCATATTTATTGTGGTGTTAAATTCAACAATTAACTTTTTTGCTAAAACAATAACAATGAGAGATAAGGAAGCAAAAGAAACAGCAACAGAAATCCATTTTAATTCAAGACATAATGAACTTACAAAATTACCAAATATGAATGTTATGAGTGAAGCAGTTTTGATGCATGAAAACTATAGCGTACTAATGCTAAATATAGATAATGTATCAATTTTAAATACTACTTATGGATCAACAAGAGTTGATTGTATATTTAAAAAAGCAGCTAAATATATAGAGTTTAATTTACCATCTAATGGTGTTGTTTATCATATGAGTGCTGATGAATTTGCTATTATTTTAGATAATCCACCAAAAAATCAAGAGATGTTACTCTCTGCACAGATAAAAGCTTATTTTGAGCATACCCCAGTAGATATAGATGACTTTAAAGTACACATAAAGTTCTCTATAGGGATAGGTAGCCATAAAGAAGATGACCATAATATGTTAAATGTATTTACACAAGCAAATATAGCTTTAGTCGAAGCAAAACATAGAGCTAAAGGGCTTATACTAACATATAGTGATGAGATGAGTAGTTTTGGGTCATATACGCAATTAGCGAAAAATATTTCCATTTTACAAAAAGATTTAGAAAATGAAAGTCTTACACCATTTTATCAACCAATTGTAGATACATTTACTCAAAAAATAGTTAAATATGAAATTTTAGCTAGGATAAAAGATGAGTCTGGTTTTATCCCTCCACATAGATTTATGGAAGCTGCTGAAGTGTCTGGGCTTCATACTGCTATAACAAAACAGATGATTCAAAAATCATTCAAATATCTTGACTCTACCACAGTTGCATTTAGTATAAATATAACAGAACATGATTTACTGGCAAAATATTTACCAGCTTTTTTAAACTCTAAGACAGAAAAACACAATATCGCCCGTGAGAATGTAACTTTAGAGATTTTAGAAGATATTGCCATAGAAGATAATGATGAGATGATTGAGCAAATAAATCACTTAAGTTCACTTGGTTATGTTATAGCGATAGATGATTTTGGAGTGGAGAGTTCAAATATATCTAAACTATCAGACCTTGATGCGGACTTTATAAAAATAGATGGAAGTTTTATAAAAGATATGGATACAAATGAAAAGCATCTTCGTATTGTTGAGTCGCTAGTATTTATGGCAAACAAGCTTAATATGAAGATAGTGGCTGAATTTGTGCATAGTGAAGAGATTTATAATATAGTTAAAGATTTAGGTATTCAATATTGTCAAGGGTATTATTTTTCTCCACCTAAAGAGAATATCTAAGAGATAGCTAGTTAGCTATCTCTTCTTCAAGTTCTTCAGTAGAATTCAAATATTTAATATTTGTAATTATTTTATTTTCTATATAAGCAACTATAATTCTTTCATTATTTATTGCTGGTTTATAGTTAGCTGATATTTGTTCATCATCTATAACTAAAACAGTATGTTTAAAATCTTTAAGTCCAGGCATTATAAACATGTTTCTTATAAGTGATGGAGCTCCACTTACATCGGCTACAAATTGAATTTTATTATCAGTTAAATACGATTCAGATTTAGTTGCAAAAAATTCATTACAATTATGTCCAACATCTTTTGAAAAAGCAAAAATCACTTTCTTTGTATCGGCATTTATAGGTGTAGCTTTACCATGTTGGTCATTTATTTTAAGAGATTCTAAACTTTGTTTTAGTACAAGTTTTGATTCTATTGCCTCGTTTGTTTCACTTTTTGAACTACATCCTATAAATAAAAGAGCAGTTAATAGTGCTGTGATGATTTTTTTCATAATCTTCTCCAAATTTTGATTTTAGAATAATACTAAATGCAAACTTGAAGTATAAGCTGAGAATAACTTATATATAAATATTAATAATTTTTAAAGTTAATGTTTTTTGTGTAAAATACGATTTAAATAAAAAATTAAGGAAATAAACTATGGCATGGGCAACAGCAAGACATATTTTAGTAGATACAGAAGAAAATTGTAATGATTTAAAATCAGAGATAGAAAATGGTAAACGATTTGAAGATGCGGCAAAAGAGAATTCTAAATGTCCATCAGGTGCATCTGGTGGTGATTTAGGTCAATTTGGACCTGGGCAAATGGTTCCAGAATTTGATAAAGTAGTATTTTCAGGTGATGTTGGTGTTCTTTATGGACCAGTTCAAACTCAGTTTGGCTACCACCTACTAGAAGTAACTGCTAGAGGTTAACAAAAAATGGTAAAAGTATCTGCAATCCAAATGAGTATGAGTGAAGATAAAGATTATAATATAAAAAAAGCTATAACTCTTGTTCAACATTCAGCTAAAGATGGTGCAAAAATCATACTTTTACCAGAACTTTTTGAAGGTTTATATTTTTGTAAAGATATGGATAGAAAGTATTTTTCATGGGCAAAACCTTTAAAAGATAATTTACTTATAAAACAATTTTCAGACTTAGCAAAAGAGTTAGAAGTGGTTATATTGGTAAGTTATTTTGAAAAAACTAAAAATGATTATTTTAATTCACTTGTAGTCATAGAAGCTGATGGAAAAGTGATGGATAATTATCGTAAAACTCATATACCAGATGGTGTAGGTTATGAGGAGAAATTTTATTTTAAAGCGGGTGATACTGGATTTAAAGTTTATGATACTGCTTATGCGAAAATTGGTGTCGGCATCTGTTGGGATCAGTGGTTTAGTGAGTGTGCTAGGGCTTTAACTCTAAAGGGTGCTGAGATTATTTTTTACCCTACTGCTATAGGAAGTGAACCTGAAATTAAACTAGATTCAAAAGAGCATTGGCAAAGGGTTCAGATGGGTCATTCAGCATCAAACACTGTACCTGTTGTAGTTGCAAATAGAGTAGGACTAGAGGTTGGAAAGAGTTGTGAACTTTCGTTTTATGGTTCATCTTTTATAACAGACTATACTGGTGCTAAGATAGCAGAAGCAAGTCGTGATAATGAAGAGATAATTTATGCTGATTTTGATTTAGAAGAAAATGCAAAGCAAAGAGAGTATTGGGGTCTTTTAAAAGATAGAAGACCTAACTGTTACAGTGACTTAGTATAATCTCTTCCAAATTTTCAAGTGGTGCTGAAATGATATTTTTAAATTGATTTTTATTGAAAGTTTGTTGTCGTTTTGCTAGTTGAGCTGTGTGTGTTGAGATATTTTCTAGCATCATCTCTTTAGTCACTTTTCCATCTAGGTACTCTAAAACTTCTACTATCCCTATAGCACCCATAGAATTAGGAAGTCGTGTATATTTTTGTTCTAAGTAACATACTTCATCTATTAATCCTATATCAAACATTTTTGAAGTTCTCACCTCTATCCGTTTTCTTAAAATATCTCTTGATACATCTATGTTGAATATAGGTAAATTTTCTATGATTGGTTTTGGTGGATTTTGTTTAAACCACTCAGTTGGTGTAAGTGATGAAGCTTCATAAATAAGTAATGCTTTTTCTATTCTATAACTATCCGTTGATGCTATTTTTTGCATATATTTTGCATCAATAGTATTTAAAAAATCATAACACTCTTGTAAATTTTGTAGTTTATGTTGAACTTTTTTACCTATGGAATCTGTAATCTTCGGGATAGGTGATAAACCTTGCAAAAGAGATTTTAGATAAAAAGAAGTACCACCAACGATAACAAGATTTTTAGAGTTTTTTTTACACTCATGTAAAACTTTCTTATATAAACTTATAAAAATATCAACACTAAAATATTCATCTGGATAAATCTCATCTATACCAAAATGTTTAATAATTTTAAGTTCATCTGAACTTGGTTTTGCAGAAACTATATCTATCTCTTTATAGATGCTAAGTGAGTCTATAGAAAGTATATAAGCATCCATTTTTTGAGCGATACTTATAGCTAAATCACTCTTTCCAGATGCTGTTGGTCCTATGATGGCTAGTTGTTTAATAGTTGGTATTTTTATAATAAGCTCTTTTTATCGATTATTGTTTTTTTATTATACCAAAAAATCTACACCCTATTTCAAATCAAAAATATCATCATCCTCTTCTATCTTTGGAACTTCATTTGATGAACCGCTCTCACCTGCTTTACCTTTTGAAAGTCCACTCATTCTCAGTTTCATATCTGATGGACTTGTAGCATTTTCTAGTGCTATATCTTTAGATATTATATTTTCTGAATAAAGGTCATATATAGATTGATCAAAACTTTGAGATTTATATATAGATTTACCAGCTTCTATGGCATCTTTTATCTCGCTATCTCTATTTTCCATTATTAGTTTTTCAACTGTAGATGTTCTTACCAATATCTCCATAGCAGCTCTTCTTTTTCCATCTATGGTTTTTACAAGTCTTTGAGATATAACACCTTGCAATGAACCAGCTAAAGATAATCTGATACGGTTTTGCTCCTCCGTTGGAAATGTAGAGATGATACGATTTATAGTCTCTTTTGCATCAGTAGTATGTAGAGTTGAGAGAACTAAATGTCCTGTATCTGCAGCATGAAGAGCAAGATTTATAGTCTCTATATCTCTCATCTCACCAACTAGTATGATGTCTGGATCTTCACGAAGTGCGGACTTTAAAGCATTTGCAAAAGATAAAGTATCTTGACCTACTGAGCGTTGATTTACGATGCAGTTATTATCTTTATGAACAAATTCTATCGGGTCTTCTATGGTTATGATATGTTTTTGTTTTCGTTTATTTATCTCATTTACCATCGCAGCTAGTGTAGTTGATTTACCACTACCAGTTACACCAGTTACCAAAACAAGACCTCTCTCTTTTTCAATAAACTCACCCATAACGGCTGGTAAATTTAAAGTTGATAAATCAGGGATGTCTAAAGGAATCACACGAAATACAGCTGATATACCATTCATCTGATAAAAAATATTTACACGAAAACGAGTTTTATCATCAAAAGGATAAACTAAATCTAACTCTTTTTTTTCTAAAAATTCTTTATATCTATCACCTAAAAGTGCTTGTGCGAAGCCATCTGCTTGTTCTTGCGTAAAAACATC
Source organism: Campylobacterota bacterium (assembly GCA_034659595.1). Classification (GTDB taxonomy): domain Bacteria; phylum Campylobacterota; class Campylobacteria; order Campylobacterales; family Sulfurimonadaceae; genus Sulfurimonas. The sequence continues at coordinate 8,208 of JAYEHQ010000039.1, read as the reverse complement.
CTTACCTATCTTTTGGATGCTTCCTTGAATCCTAGCTCTAAAAACTGAACCAGCCTTTATATGTAAATCACTTCCATTTTTTTTGACCATGTGAGCAAGATATGCTCGTACTTTTTTTAATTCATCTGCTGGGTTCATAATGACTCCAATATATCTTTAAACGCATCTTTAAACGCTTCAAGACCATCTTTTACCTGTTTATCAAGCACCTCATCAAAATTTATACCAGCATCTGCAACTAATTTAAAATGATTTTGGATTATCTCACTAGATATTGGCAATACTTTATCTTTTAAACCATTTTCATTATATGCTTTTATAGTATCTATAGGAGCAGTATTTACGCTGTTATATGCTAAAAGTTTTTCTATATAATAATGAGTTGGTAATGAATCACCTTTAACACCTGTACTAGCAAATAAAGCACGGCATCCCTCTACCCCCATATCTTCTATAGTAGAGTATATATCTGCACTATTATATATCCCTGACAATGCTACTGCTATTTTATTTTCAGCAAGTAAAGCATCTAAAGCACGATCAACTCTACTAACAAATATACTTATAACAGTATCAACTTTAGCACCATACTTCTTCACACCAGATGCAAAAGCATTAGCACAAGATATAGCTTGTGACTTTTTAAAGATAAGTGTCGCATTTACAGGGATACCAGATGCTACTAACTCTTCCATAGCAATATAACCAGCTTTAGTAGCTGGAACTTTGATCATTACATTTTTATACCCTATAATTTTAAAAAGTCTCTTCCCCTCAGCTATGGTCGCTTCTGCATTATCACAAAGAAATGGGTCAACCTCTATACTTACGAATCCATCATCACCCTTTTCAAAAAGTGGTGTTAAAATATCAGCTGCTTTTTGAATATCGTGTATTGCTAAAGCTTCATACTTCTCCTTTGGTGTAAACCCTTCTATCATGGATAGTTGTTCTTTATACGCTGGTGAATTTAATATAGCATTTTTAAAAATCGCTGGATTTGATGTAGCACCGTTTATGATGCCATCGTTTATTAACTCTCTAAATTCATTATCTAAATAGTCTCTCTCAATAAAATCTGCCCAAAGTGAAAATTTTAAATCTTTTATATACATCTTATCCCCAAATTATTTTTGATTAATTATATCTCAAAGTTTATCAAATCTCTTTAAATTGACTAAAATAACTAGGTGCATTAATGTTAAAATATAAATAACAATAGTATCAAGATATATTATATTTGTAAAAATATCAAAATACAGATATATTTGAAACATAAAATCTGAATATATAAAAGTTTGAACAAATAAAAAAATCAAAGGTGAGAACAAAAAAAAGATTTTTACAGAAAAATACTTATATTTAGAATGTAGTAAATAGGCAGATATAAAAAGAGCTAAAAAATATAATATAAATAGATTTAAACTAAAAAGAGAAACTAGTAATAGATGTAAAAAGAATGCGTATAAAAAATATATACTTTTATGGCAAATAAATTTTATCTTGTAACTCATTATACTCTTGAAGCACATCACTATCACAAGTGATGCCACCACCACTTTTATAAATATATCCACCCTCTTGTTTTTCCACAAAACGGATCATCACACCACTATCTAAACTTTTTCCATCATATATACCAAAAACACCACTAAAGTATCCCCTTTCATACTCTTCAACTTGTTGTATAATCTCTAAAGTTTTTTTCTTTGGCGTGCCACTTATACTTCCAGCTGGTAGAAGTGAAGCTAAAATATCACCTATATTTTCATGCCAATCATCGTTTAACTCTCCACTTATATGTGAACTGACTTGTAAAAGTTCCCTCTCCCCTGCATCTATAGTTTGTATATATCTAAACTTTTCAACTTTAACACCTCTTGAAACTATACTCAAATCATTTCTAAGTAAATCAACAACCATAACATGTTCAGCCATCTCTTTTTGGTTATTTAAAATTTTTTCTTTTGCATTTTCTATGGAAGCATCTATTGTCCCTTTCATAGGGTAAGTGTGGATTTTATTCTCTTTTATTTGGATAAATGACTCAGGTGAAAAACAAACAAATTTATCTTTAAATCTCAACTTATAATGAGCATTTGCAAGTGAATATATCTCTTTTAAACTAAGGTCACTTTTTATTTGTGTAGGTTGAGTTAGATTTAAAAGATATGTATCACCATTTTTGATATGTTCTTGAATTAAATCAAATTTAGTTTTATATTTTTTAAAAGAGATAGATTTTTTTACAAAAATATTATTATGAATTTTATATCTATATTTTGAATCTATACAAAACTCTATATCTTCATCTTTTAACTTATCTAGTGAGATAACCTTTAACTTTTTAGCTTTAAAATCACTTATAAAAAGAAAAGGCTCTCTCTTTTTGCCTAAAAGATTTAGGTCTTTAAAAGTTATCAAGAGTTTGTGATAAGTTTTTTAAGAACTGCCATTCTCATAGATACACCGTTACTAACTTGTTGTAAAACTTTACATCTTTCATCTGCTAAAAGTGCATCAGATATATCTATATTTCTATGAACTGGTCCAGGATGAAGTAAGATAATATCTCTATCACCTATAATCTCCTCTGTCACACAAAAATCACTAGCATAATCTTTAAGAGATGCATAACTTTGAGAGGAGTGTCTCTCTGTCTGAGTTCTTAAACTCATAATCGCATCTACTTCATCTATAACTTTTCTTAGATAATGCGTAGTTCTTAACGAAGTTTTAGGTAGAAAATGAGGTGGTGCAACAAGAATTACTTCCATACCAAAACGAGTTAAAAGTTCTATGTTAGAGTTAGCTACACGGGAATTTTTTATATCTCCTATGATTGCTATCTTTTTACCCTCTAAATCACCAAAATGTTCTTTTAATGTAAATAAATCTAAAAGTGCTTGTGTTGGATGAGCATGAGCTCCATCACCTGCATTAATGATTGAAGCTTTTGTATTGTTTGAAAGTATCTGTGCAACACCTGAATTTTGATGACGAACGATAATGGCATCTGGACCCATAGCATCTAGGTTCATTGCAGTATCTACAAGTGTTTCCCCTTTTTTAGTGGAACTATTTGTAACATCAAGATGCACCATATCTGCACCAAGTCTTTTTGCAGCTATCTCAAATGAACTTTTTGTTCTAGTTGAATTTTCAAAAAACAGAGTTATTATTATCTTATCTTGTAAAACTCTATGAAACTTACCATCGCTAAATTTTTTGGCATCTTTTAATAACTCTTCTATCTCTTGTTTTGTAAAATCATCTGTTCTTATTAAATGTTGCATCTATTAAACCCTTTTTAATTTACAAATTATACAAGACATCACAAATAGTGTCAATATTTTCACTCACTTTTAAAACTTCAAACTCTGTTTGTAAAAAATAAGGTTCACTTACTTGTGCAAAACTACTATCATTTTCACGACAATTAAAAGCAACTATATTTTTTATATTTTGTAAATCTAAAGCTTTTTTACTAAGAAAAGTATCATTGATGCATCCCAAAGAACAATGTGTTACTAAAAGAGCAGAAGCATCAAAATACTTTATCAAATCAATTATCATAGTATCACTATCTATGGGTACGAAAAGACCCCCTGCACCCTCTATAATCAAAACATCACAAAGTTTTTCAAGTTTTTCTATGGCCATATCAAGTTTTACAAAATCAAGTTTAGTATTGTTAGATGCTACAAACGGAGCTGATGGAAGTTCATAACTTATAGGTACTATATCTTCAACTGATATATTTTCAAACTCTTTATTTAGCTTTTTAACAGTTGATAAAAGCTCATCTCCATCAAGATATACACCATCCACTACACCTGTTTCAATAGGCTTAATAACCCCAACTCTCAATCCACGAGATGCAAACTCTTTTAAAAGTAGTTTAGTAGTATATGTTTTACCAATATCCGTATTTGTCGCTGTTATAAAAATTCTTTTTGTCATATTAACACTTCCTTGCATCATTATCAAAACTAAGTTTCCCATAACCTTGAATAGAACTTTTAGCACATATTAAAGCATCTACAAAATCAATATTTTTCATCTCCACTATTGTTAAAGCTTCATGTAAAATAGTTTTATTATTATTAACGACTCCATCAAGAGCTAAAATAGTTTTTAAATCAGCTATAACTTGTGTTTTTGGTATTTTATAAAATTTAGTTAAAACAAATAATACCTCCATTACAACACCCTCTAAAATCTCCACTTCTAACTTTGCTACCTCTATATCTTTAAAATATTCTATACTTTTTGCTAAAAATTTCTCATCATCCCCAACTAAAAATCTTATTATTACATTAGTATCAATAAGATAAGTCATACTTTTCACCCATACTTTCCATCATTGCTTTTTCTTTAATCTGTTGCATTGTCAAACTAGTTTTTTTCACTTGATCTTTATATTTTCCTGCCAAACTATTTATAACACTATGATTTCTAACTGGATATACCATAGCAAGAGAGAGCTTTTTTCTTTTATCTATAATCTGTATTACTTCAGTTAAATTTGTAAATATTGAAGTATTTTTCTGAATCTCACCAATACCTATACTTAGCATAATCAATCCTTTTATATAAATTCACTAGATTATATATAAATACTTTTTTATTGTCAATCTAAGGATTTTTAACTTAGATTAAGTTGATATTCATTATCATTACAAAAATAAACAATAAAGATAAACCTATGAATACATCACTGACTTACCAAAAAGGCGATAAATTAAAAATCGTAAAACTACATACTACAGGTGATTTAAGACAGAGACTAATCTCTTTTGGAATTATTAAAGGGACTCAAGTGGAAGTTTTAGGATACTCAACAAATAAAAGCACTATTGAAATAAAAGTTGCAAAAATGACAATAGCACTTAGAAGTGGTGAAGCAGAAAAAATAGAGGTAGAAAAGATATGAATGAGATAGAAGGTAAATCATGCCCCGTTATAGCTAATCATATAAAAATAGCACTAGTTGGTCAACCAAATGTTGGTAAGAGTATGCTTATCAACTCCATTTCAAATGCTCATCTTCATGTTGGTAACTTTTCAGGTGTAACAGTTGAAAAAACAGAGGTTCTTTTTGACTATAAAGACTACCATTTTACAGTTATAGATTTACCAGGGACTTACGCTTTTAATGATTATACGATAGAAGAGAGAGTAACTCATGAGTATCTTTGTGGGCATCAATATGACTTAATCATAAATGTTGTTGATTCTACAAACTTAGAAAAAAATCTTCAACTTACATCTGAACTTATGAGTATGAATAAAAATGTCGTAGTGGCATTAAATATGAGTGATGAAGCCCAAAAAGAAGGGATAGATATAGATGCTAAATATATGTCTGAACTTCTTGGTATCCCATGTATAAAGGTTTCAGCTGTAACAAAAGATGGTATTCAAGAACTATTAGATGCTGTTGTATCTGTAAGGGAAGAGAAAACTAAACCTACTAAACTTGTTTTTAGTGAAGCTGTAGAAGAGGAGATAGCACAAATAATATGGTATTTAGAAAAACATAAATACGGTGCTAAAAATTCTTACAGAAATGTAGCGATAAATCTTCTTAAGAACAATAAAAAAACTTATCAAAAAATTCATGATAATCCTATTTGGACAGAATTACAACCTATCTTAATTAATGCATCTAAACATATAGAACTTCATCATGATAGTGAAGACATTAAAGAAGCATTTGCTGAAGAGTATGCATCTTTTAATCGTGGTGTTGTTGCTGAAGTTGTTAAACAAAAAAAACAAGAACTTAAAAAAACTTTAACTGAAAAAATAGATTCTGTTTTAATACATCCTATATTAGGTATTCCTATATTCCTATTTTTTATGTGGAGTTTATTTCAACTTACATTTGAGATAGGTTCTATCCCTATGGATTGGATTGATGGATTTTTTGGATGGCTAGGTGATACTGTTGGAGCTACTATAGCCAATGAAGATATTCGCTCTTTAGTAGTTGACGGAATTATAGCAGGTGTGGGTGCTGTTGTTTTATTTGTACCAAATATTATGATACTTTTTATAGGTATAGCTCTTCTTGAAAGCACTGGTTATATGTCAAGAGTTGCATTTTTACTTGATGGATTTTTTCATAAATTTGGGCTTCACGGACAAAGTTTCATACCACTTGTAACTGGTTTTGGGTGTTCTATACCTGCATATATGAGTGCAAGAATCCTTAAAAATGAGAGGGATAGACTTCTAACTCTGTTTATCATTGGTTTTATGAGTTGTGGTGCTAAACTACCTGTATATGTTCTTTTTGCAGGTGCATTTTTCTCTCCAGAGGTAGCAGGAAATATTTTATTTGCTATCTATATTGGTGGTGCGATGTTAGGTCTTATATCTGCTAAAGTTCTAAAACTTACAGCTTTTAAAGGTGCTGATGAACCATTTGTTATGGAGATGCCAAAGTATAGACTTCCATCTGTGAAACTTATCTCACATACTGTTTTAACAAAAACTATGATGTATCTTAAAAAGGCTGGTACATTTATCGCAGCTGCATCTATGCTGATTTGGTTTTTAAGTAACTATCCTAAAAATCTTATTTTAGATGAAGAGTATAGTGTAAAAATAGAACAAGCTATAAGTGAAGAGGAAAAAACTATACTTGCAAATAAACTAGAAAGTGAAAAACTAGAACAAAGCTATTTAGGTAGTATAGGTAAGTTCTCAGAACCAATCTTTGCACCACTAGGATTTGACTGGAAAATGAGTGTAGCACTCCAAACTGGTTTAGCTGCAAAAGAAGTTGTTGTATCTACTCTTGGTGTTTTATATGCGGTAGGTGGTGATGTAGATGAAGAGAACAACTCTCTTAGAGATGCTATAAGTAAAAATATATCATTTGCATCTGCTATAGCATTTATAGTAGTTATCATGATTTACTTACCATGTTTAGCAGCATCTATAGTATTTACTCGTGAAGCTGGAGGGATAAAATACTTCTTTTATCTTTTAGGATTTACATCTGTAGTAGCTTATGGACTTGCGTTTGTAGCTTATAATATTGCTTTATTAGTATAATCTAAAATCACTTGTAAGCATTTTCACAAGTGCTTACACCTACTATATTTTTAACTGCTCTTAGTGATGTAGCATCTTTAGCTAAAGGTTTTGATGCTGGTGCTGATGATTATATAAAAAAACCGTTTGATTTTGATGAACTTTTGATTCGGATACACGCTATATTAAAAAAAACAATACAACTCTTATAACCATCAAATCAAACTTGATGAATTTTCTTTTGATACAGATAAAAATGAACTATCTTCTGATAATAAATTTATACCTCTAGCCCCTTATGAACTTAAACTTACACAACTTTTTTTTAAAAATATAGATAAAACTTTAACAAAAGAATATATCTTACAAGAGTTGTTCTATGATAAAGAGATGAGTGACGGTGCATTGCGTGTACATATAAATAAACTCAGAAAACTATCACTTCCCATAACCACTTTAAAAGGAGTCGGCTATCGCTTTGGTTCATCATGAAAAACGAGCTTTTTTAAAGTTCTTTCTAACTTATTTTTTTAGTGTAGCTTTACTTATTTTAGCTTCTGGATTTTTTTATTTTCAACAGATGAAATCACAAGTGATAAAAGAGGAACATTTTTCACTTATAGAGTATGCTAGACATCTAAAGATGGGTGATGAAATGAGTGAATTTTCTAAAGATTTTCATTACAAATTCACAACTAGAAAAGAACATATAGATATTAGTAATTTCATAGAAAAAGAAAATGAATTTACAAAATACATACCAACAAGACAACCTAAAAAGTATCTTCAAGTTTTTAAATCAAAAGAGGTTTATAAAAAGATAGTTACAAATTTAAAATCTAAAATAATAATATTTCAAATTTCCCTTCTTTTTGTATTTGCACTTATAAGTTTTTTTCTAGCAAGAAATGCATTAAAACCATTAAAAGAGAGTATTGATACTTTAGACAAATTTGCAAAAGATTTGATACACGACCTAAATACCCCAGTAACAGCGATGAAATTAAATATAAAACTTTTAGAAAAGAATGAAGACATCAAAGATATAAAAGCATTTTTAAGACTAAAAAAAAGTGTATCTACCATCTCGGAACTTCGTGGAAGTCTTACAACTTTACTAGAGGAAAAAACTTTTCAAATAACAAACTTAAACCTATATAG
>JAYEHQ010000038.1:0-16463 GCA_034659595.1 Campylobacterota bacterium | reverse complement strand
TTTTTGGATGGGGGGAATTTTGAATTTCTTTTTTTTATCGCTTGCAAACCCCTTCTTTTAGGGGTTTTTGATGCTGGAAGTTTTATCTCTTTCTTCTTAAACTTCTTTCTTAATATACATAATATATAAATATATACCTTATTACTCTCATACTACCTGCTATTATTAGGAACTTTTTGAAAAATCCTATTCTGATATAATGTCAAAAAAATATTAGGGATATATATATGAGATTTTTAACTGGTATTCAGCCATCTGGTGATTTACATATTGGAAATTATTTTGGTTCTATTAAACAAATGGTAGATGCACAACAAACTAATGATACTTTTGCTTTTATAGCAAACTATCATGCACAAACAAGTGGTGGTAATAATCTAGCAGATCTTACGATGCAAACAGCAACAGATTTTTTAGCATTAGGTATAAATCCAAATAAATCTACTTTTTGGGTTCAATCAGATGTTAAAGAAGTTTTAGAACTATATTGGATTCTTTCATCTTTTACACCTATGGGTTTACTTGAACGAGCTCATAGTTATAAAGATAAAACAGCTAAGGGCATAGCAGCAAACCATTCTTTATTTTCTTACCCTGTTTTAATGGCTGCAGATATTTTACTTTTCTCCCCAGATATAGTACCTGTTGGAAAAGACCAAATCCAACATGTTGAAATTGCAAGAGATATTGCCACTAAATTTAATAACAAATATGGTGACATTCTAAAGTTACCAGAATTTCAAGTTCAAGAAGATGTGCAAACTGTACCTGGTATTGATGGACAAAAAATGTCAAAGAGCTATAAAAATACTGTAAATATTTTTGGTGAAGAGAAAAAACAACTTAAAGTTATAAAAAAAATAGTAACTGAACAAGTTGCGATGGAAGAACCTAAAGAATTTGATTCATGTAATGTATATAATATGGCTAAACTATTTTTAGAAGGTGATAATTTAATTGAACTTCAAAACAGATATAAAAAAGGTGGAGAAGGTCATGGTCATTTTAAAATATATTTAGCAGAAGTTATGTGGGAATACTTTAAAGAGTATAGAGAGAAAAGAGAATACTACTTAAATAATCAAGATGAAGTTAGAGATATTTTAAATAATGGTGCAAAAAAAGCCAAAGAGATTGCATCACCTATGATGGAAGAAATACGCTCAGCAACAGGAATTAGATATTAAGTTATCTAATTCTTAATAACTCTCTTACTACTTCTCTATCATCAAAAGGTAATTTTTTATCATAAATTATCTGATGAGACTCATCACCTTTCCCAAGAATAACAACTACTTCATCTTCTTCTTGATCATCTAAAGCCATCTCTATCGCTTTTTTTCTATTTAATTCAACAGTAACATTACTTTTATCATCCATGCCATTTAATATATCATCTATTATTAATTGAGGGTCTTCATGTCTTGGATTATCACTTGTTATATAAATCTTTTTAGCTAAAGATAAAGCTATCTTTCCCATTAGTGGTCTCTTCTCTCTATCTCTCTCACCACCTGCTCCAAAAACAACCAAAAGTTCTTTTTCTTTAAGTGCATTTAAAACTTGTTGCATCCCATCTGGTGTATGAGCAAAATCAACTATTACATTTGGAACTTCACAAACTTGTTCCATTCTACCACTTACTCCAGCAAAATTATCTACAACTTCAACTATCTCTTCAAGTTTTTTATCAGTTAAAATATCTACTGCTGATATAGAAGCCATAAGGTTATATAGATTGAAAAAACCATGGAGTGAAGATGTAAAAGGTACTATCTCTTGAAAATGTTGGATTATTCCAGTAGATGCGTCATTAAGTGAATATGCCATTAACTTATATGTAGCTGGGTTTTCTATACCATAAGTAAAAGTATTTTTAATATTAAAAGATGCTCTTGGTTCATCTTTATTTATAAGCTTTTTAGAATCATCTTGAAAAAAACTATTTTTTACAGATATATATTCACCAATAGTTTTATGATAATCTAAATGATCTTGTGTAATATTTGTAAGTATTTTAAGTTCAAATTCTAAACCCTCTACTCTTTTTTGAACAATAGCATGAGAACTTACTTCCATAATAAAAAATTCACATCCAGATTCTACTGCTTGATAAATATGTCTATATGTATTTAAAACACTAGGTGTTGTCAAACTTTTAGACTCTATTACTTCATCATTCATAAAAAAACCACGAGTACCCTGCATAGCGACTTTATAATCTAAATCTAGTAAAAATGAATAAATGGCAGAAGCTGTAGTTGTTTTACCATTTGTTCCTGTAATTCCAATTATTTTTATCTTATCTATTCCAAATAAGGAAGCTATATCTTTTATCTCTATAATAGAATGAGCCTCATTGTCTTTAGCTTTTTGAGTATATCTTTCATTTTGAAAAGTTTTTACAAAGGCAGTTTCACTATCACATTCTAATGAGTTTTCACTTACATATTTAAAATTTTGATTTGGAAATTCAATTTTCAAGATTTTCACCTTCTAATAATTTATCTAATAATTTTATTAATCCTGTATCATTTTTATATATATTTAAAGCACTTTCTAAATATGTATATGCCATATCTATAAATTGATGTTCTATCAAATTATCTAAAAAATCTAAAAAATCTTCTTTTTTAGTAATTATAATACGAGTTGAAAACATAATATTTTCAAATTTTTCTTTAAAATCATTACCATCATCAATAAGCTTTTTAAAATCATCATATAAAATCCCATTTTCAGCTTCAAGCGTATCTTTTAAGGGATCTGAGAGTAATTCACTTAACTTATCTAAAGCACCATCCATATTTTGTAGAATATCACTTATAATAGAATCAGCATTCTCTTGATCTTCCTCTTTTAATATTTCATAATAATCATATAAAGCTTCAGCACCACCCTCACCACTCAGAGCCATCTCTGAAAGTATTACACCATTATAAGCTTCTTTAGAATGTGGATAGTTTTGTAAAACAGTAGCAAATTTTTCTAAAGCTTGTTTATAATCTGACTTTGAAAAGCTATCATTTGCTTGTGTTAAAGTTTTATATTTACTAATACTTATCATCATATATCTTTAAATAGTTTTATATGCTATTTTCCATACCAAGTGGTACATTTACAACTTCAAGTTCAGGATGAATATCCATTCTTAACTGTCTTTCTACACCATACTTTAGAGTAGTACCACTACTTGCACAACCTACACATGCACCTTTTAATTGTACATACACTTTAGAATTTTTAACAGTTATAAAATCTATATCACCACCATCTAAAGCTAATGATGGACGGATTTTATCTATAACATTTGATACTGGAGTCATTAATTCTTCGTCACTAAATGGAATCATAAGAGAAGACCTTTTTATTAATTTTTTAATTTATATCGTAAAATATGATAAAATCACTTAACAAGTGCTAAAACTAGCAACTAAGTGCCAAAACTTCAGCTACATAAGAGGGCTTTCTCATCCCTACTAAAATATAATCTATATTTACTTGATGCTTTAAAAAATTCAAAGAACACTCTTGCATTGATAAATTACAATCTTTAAAATATTCCCTCAAAGTATTTTTTGTTTTTTTAGAACATTCATTAGCTACCATTTTTCTATACTCATATAAAAAAGCATCTACGATTGTTATCAATGTTTCTTGATTCTCCGCATCTATCAAAGCTACTTGTTCTTTTATATGTCCAATAGCTTGTGTGTATAAAAACCTATCATAATCATCAATCGAACCAAATTTATGCTTTGAAGAATCTAACTCATCAAAAAGATTATATAAAGATTTTAATAAATCATTATCACATACTTCTAATAAATTATTAAGATGATGATAATAGTCACTGCTTTCATCATAATCAGCTAAGCGATATTTTTTATTTTCATATATAGCGTCTAATGCTCTTGTACTTAAAACTCTTAAACCATTATTCTTAGCCCAGGATGCACATTTGAATCCTTCTCGTTCAATTATATTAATAGGAAATTCTATGGTAGAAAAACTATTTTGCTTATTTCCAGCATCTTTAGCTGCTAAGTTTGCAATAGCTATTAAATCTTCATAAGGTAAAAACTCATCTAGTGAATGTTCAATAGAAAAATTTTCACTACTAATACCATAAGAGTTTATAGTATTATTTTTAATCTCATTTTCTAATTCTAAAAATACTTTATAAACTATCTTATTCATACCATCTAGTCTGTTATCCCTTGATATACCTTTAGTAATAGCATCAACTAAGTAATATTCAAGATTATAAACCATAAAACAATCTATTTTTTCTACTTCTAATTCTGTTAAAGTAAGTTGTAATTTTTTACAAATATCACCATCTTCTTGAAAACTAAATTTACTAACTATCTTAATATTATCAACTGTTTTTTTTTCAAACTCTCTAAAAGCTATTGCTATGGCACGATGAGCAGAACCATCTAAATAATCTGAAGATGTATCTATAAGATTTATTCCAGATTTGATAGCTTCTTTTAAAGCTTGAATATGTAAAGGATTATATTGTGAGATTCTTTGTGTGCCAAATGCAAAATTTGCCATGTTGTTTCACTTTTTAAAAATTATATGGAGAATTGGATTCCACCTAAGAAAAGGTGGAAAAAAATTGAAATTAGATTATACTAATTCAATAAATGCCATTGTAGTAGCATCACCACGACGAATACGAGTTCTAGTAATTCTAGTATATCCACCGTTACGCTCAACATATTGTGGAGCTATTTCATTAACTAATTTCTTAGTTGATTCTTTACATTGAAGTGAAGCAAACACTGCTCTATGAGCATTAGAATCACCCTTTCTTGCAACTGTAATAAGTTTTTCAGCATACGAACGAAGTTCTTTAGCTTTAGTAACAGTAGTCTCAATTTTACCATGTTCAATTAACGCGATAGCAAGGTTAGCTAATAATGCTTTTCTATGAGCAGAATTAGTTCCTATCTTACGGTATCCATGACGATGTCTCATCTATTATTCCTCTTTATTAGCCTTAAACGGCTTCTATTTTCTTTTTTAATGCTGTAATAACATCATCTGCTAAATCTGCACCAACTGCAAAACCAAATTCTTGCACTTTTTCTACAATTTCATCATATGATTTTTTACCAAGATTTTTAACATTTTTCAAATCGTTAGTACTCATTAATACAATTTCACCTATTAATTTAATACTAGCACGATCAAGACAATTAAAACTTCTTGCACTTAATCCTAAACTATCTATATGAGTAGATAATTGCTTAAGATCAGGATTTTCAGTAACTCTTTCTATAGTAGTTGGAGCTTTCACACTTATTTCAGAATTAAATACTGCTAATTGAGCATACATAATTTCTAAAGAGTTTCTAAATGCATCTACTGGTGAAATTTGTCCATCAGTTTTAATATTTAAAATTACTTTTTCAAAATTAGGATTATCTTCAACAAGTACATTTTCAATCTTATAAGTTGCACTACGAACAGGAGTGAAATAAGCATCAAGTGCTATATATCCATCTTCTAATTCATCGTAAGTATCTTCGCTTGCAACATAACCAATACCCTGTGCCATCTTAATAGTAAAATTAAGAGTAGAGTCTTCATTAAGTGTAGCAAGTGCTGCTTCAGAAGTTACAACTTCAACTTCATCACTATTAAGATCATTACCAGTTATTACACATGGACCAGTAAAGCTATAGTTAATCTCTGCTTCAGTTGCATCATTTAAAAGCTTAAAACGAATCTCTTTAAGATTTAAAATAAAATCTGAAATATCTTCAAGCATACCACGAACTGAATCAAACTCATGTTTAGCACCTTCTATCTTGATAGCTACAGGTGCATAACCAACAGAAGAACTTAATAAAAAGCGGCGAAGTGGATGAGCTAAAGATATTGCATAACCTGTTTCAAAAGGAAATGCACTTATATTTGCTTCATTATCACTAATCTGTTCTACCTCAAACTCTTGTGGAGCTAGTGGAGTAGTTTTAATTTTTTTCATTTTTAACGCCTTTTATTTAGTTACTATTTAGAGTAAAGCTCAACGATTAAACGCTCTTCTACAGGGATAACAACTTCTTCACGCTCTGGAAGACGAGTAAATATACCGAATACTTTATCAGCATCAATATCAACCCATGGTGCTAAACCAGTTTGATTTGTAAGTTCCATAGCACGCACAACTTGTACATTTTTCTTAGAACTTTCTTTAACTTCTATCTTCTGACCTGGCTTTACACGGTAAGAAGCAATATCAAGTTTTTTTCCATCTACTAAAAGGTGACCATGAGTTACAAGTTGACGAGCAAATCTACGAGTAGATGCGAATCCCATTCTATAAACTACATTGTCTAATCTTTGTTCGATTAAAGTAATAAGGTTTGTACCTGTATTACCATCACGACGCTTAGCTTCAACGAATAATGCACGGAATTGCTTTTCAGAAACACCATACATAAATTTTGCTTTTTGCTTCTCATTTAGTTGTAAACCATACTCAGATACTTTCTTACGACGCTGACCATGTTGACCAGGAGCATAAGGACGCTTCTCTAAAGCAGACTTACCTACTAAACGACGCTCACCTTTAAGGTTAAGACTAACACCAAATCTTCTTTCGATCTTTTCTACTGGACCTCTATATCTTGCCATCAGTAATCTCCTTAAACTCTACGACGCTTAGGTGCGCGACAACCATTGTGTGGTAATGGTGTAACATCTTTCATAAATGTAACACGGATACCTTCGATAGCACCAACAGCTTTAACTGCAGTTTCACGACCAGAACCTGGACCTTGAACTCTAATGCCTAACTCTTTAATCCCATGAACTTGTGCTTTTTCAACAGCAGCTTCAACAGCAGCTTGTGCAGCAAACGGAGTCGATTTTTTAGAACCTTTAAATCCTAAAGAACCAGCAGAACTCCAAGCAATCATGTTACCCATCTCATCTGTAATAGTTACAAGAGTATTGTTAAATGATGCAGCGATATGACATATACCACGAGCAATATTTTTCTTTACTACTTTTTTTCTAACAGCTTTTCTTTTTGCCATAATCTAATTCCTTACGCTGCGCCAACAGTCTTTTTCTTACCCTTACGAGTACGAGCATTTGTCTTAGTTTTTTGACCACGACATGGAAGACCACGACGGTGACGAAGACCTCTATATGAACCTAAATCCATAAGTGCTTTAATATCCATTGCAGTTTGCTTACGAAGATCACCCTCAACCGTATGGCTAGCACGAATCTCTTTAGTTATAGCAGCTACATCAGCTTCACTTAATTCATACACTCTCTTGTTATAATCGATACCAGTAGCATCAAGAATCAAGCGAGAAGCATGAAGACCAATTCCATAGATGTATGTTAGACCATACTCTACTCTTTTTTTCTTAGGTAAATCTACACCAGAAATACGAGCCATGGTTATCCTTGTCTCTGTTTATGTTTAGCAGTCTTGCAAATCACTCTTACAATACCTTTTCTTTTGACGATTTTACAATCATCACACATCTTCTTAACTGAAGCTCTTACTTTCATTGAAAGTCCTTGTTAATGTATTCTTTGCTGCCCATAGGCGAAGCATATTTTTAAAAATCTGAATTTAATCTTGATTTCACTCAGGTACTAAAGCTTCACCTATTGGTGAGAATAGTTCTGACTTGCCAATACTTTTATCTAGTCATACAGTATATAAAAAGATAGAAATATTCTCTTTAATGTTAAAACAGCAAAGCGAATTGGGATTATACCTAAAAATTTCTTAATCCCATATAACACTAATCCCATACTCTTGATTTAAAACTATATGCTTATTGTATTTTACTTTTTGAGCATATTTTTTACTCACTAATTCTACTTCTATACTTTCATTTTCTAATAATTCTCGAATCTCCTTATATGATAACCATTTTCCATATCTAGCTAATGCATTTTGCCAAATTTTATAATCACATGTAGAATCTGAAGTTAATTCATACATCTCCCCATCTTCCGTTTTCCAGTTAGCATTAGTACATGCATATAATTTTACTTTTTTACCACTAACTTCCTTATCTCTAACCTCAATAGAACCATCTTCACAATATGGACATTTTCCTAAAATCATAGTTCTCTCCTAGTAAATATTTTTAAATCTTATTAAAATATTTATTTTTTTATTAAATATATGTCAAATTGCAAAACTTTTATCTTTATATTAACTTATAAATTTATTATTTGTTACAATATTTAAGTTCAAAACTTAGAATTATTTACTTAGATAGATAATTTCAGAATATAATTGTTATAATCTGCACTACTATATTAAAAGGTGAAAAAATGAGTATGGCAAAATATCCAGATGTGTTTAATGAGTTAAAAAAAGAGGTTCGTGAGGCTGGTTTACTAGATCGTATTCCAGTTCGTGGTTCTATTGAAATGGTTGCAACAATTATTTCTATGATTATAGTTTATATTGTAGTCATAAATTGGAATACTATCTCAACTCCTACTTGGGCTCCATTCGCACTTGGATTTTTTATGACTATTATATTTACTCGTGCTGTATTTATATCACATGATGTTTTACATACTCAATACTTTAAAAGTAAAAAGCTTTCTTTTTTACTAAGCTATCCTTTTGCAGCTTTCATACTTTCAAATTCATCATCATGGTGGGATTTTAAACATAATGTAAATCATCATACATGGTGTAATATACCTGAAAAAGATGAAGATATTTTGGCAATGGATGGAGCATTTACACCAAATAATAAAGGTGATAGTTCATTTTTAAGAAGTACTAAATATCTTATATTTTGGGGTGCAATGTTTTTTATGTACCCTGCTTTCATAGCTCAATCATATAACTTTGCAATTAAAAAAAAGAAATTTGCTGAACTTATAATGATGCTTATGCATTGGCCTATAGTGTGGGGACCAATTTTTTACTTTCTCCCTTTTGGTGAAGCTATAACAGTTTTCTTAACACTTTATATCGTTTTATCAGCATGGTTAGCATTTGGTTTTATCACAAATCATTTAGGTTGTGAAGTTTTTGAAAAAGATGAAAGTGAAGATTTTACTTGGATGGAATTACAAATGAGAACTTCTCGTTCACTAAAAGGTGGAAAATTTATTCACTGGTTCTATGGTGGACTAAACACTCAAACAGAGCATCATCTATTTCCAAAAGCACCTAGATTTAATCTTTTAAAAATTCAAGATATGACTCGTGAATTTGCAAAAAAACACAATATACACTACTTTGAAACTACACCAATAGAAGCTTATGTACAAATCAATGATGAGTTAAAAAAGTATTAAATCTCATCTTGATATTAATAGGGAATGGTAGTTGAAAAAACATTTAAACGGGTACAAAAAGAAATATTTTTCATTAGCAATTATTGCTATGTACTCAACTATCAATAAACTATGTAAATCAGATACTAACTTCCAATACCACTTTAAAGCTTACCAATACATACAACCATCTCAAGCACCACCTAATCCTTAAATAAAAGATTCACAAATAAAAAAATTTACTATTATTAAGGTTTTTAATGAAAAGATATAGACACTATAAAAAAGACAAAGCGATAATACTATCTTGTTTTGGTTCAGTAATAGAACAAGATAAATATTTAGATTTAAAATATTTGATAGAAAAAACATTTAAAGATATTGATGTTTTTTTATCATTTTCATCTCGTATGGTTTTAAATGATTTACATAAAAGAGATATGGATTACAAAAACTTACCACAAGTTTTAGCAGATGTTGATATGCTTGGATACAAAAATATCATGGTAGCTTCCATAAACCTTTTTCCAACTGATGAGCATGAGATGCTTAAAAAAACCGTAGATGGATTTAATAACTTCTCTTTAGCAAATATCAGATATACAAATGCAATACTCACAAAAAGTAAAGATACAACTCTATTTTTGAAAGCTTTAGATGCAGATGTAACAAAAAAAGATAGTGCCAACTTATATGTGATACATGGCACACCTGCCCTAGAACTTGGTGGGATAGAGTCTATCACTTACAGTGCTAACTTTTTAGAGATGATAGGTGATGCAAACTATAGTTGTAGCTTAGAGGGTGCTTTCCCTTTTTATGCCCTAAAAGAACAGTTGATAAAAAAGATGAAAAAAGATGGTGTTAAAAATATTCAAGTGATACCTATGTTACTTGTAAGTGGAAACCACTATATAAAAGATATGGTTGAGATAAAAGATGAGTTAAGTTCTGACTTTAACGCATCTATAGTTGAAACTTTAACAAGTGGTGAAAGATTTAATCTAATCGAGTTAGAAAACTCAACAAACATCATTATAAATAACATAAAAGAAGAGATAATCAAACTTGGCTAAAAAACTATACATGGTTTCTTTAGGACCGGGAGATACTGAGCTTATAACTATAAAAGCACTAAAAGCTTTACAAAACAGTGACGCTATTTGCATCCCCACAAAAAGTAGTGATAACAGTTTTAGTAAATCTATGACATATAAAATAGTAAAATCATTGATGGATGAACATAGATTTGATAAAAAAATCATTCCCGTATATACTCCGATGCACTTCAAGCAAGAGGATTGGCAATATCAAGTAGATATACTTCATGATGCACTTAAAACAAATGACACTATCTCATTTGTGACACTTGGAGATAGTGCCGTTTATAGTACAGTTTACTATCTACTTGACATCATAAAAGAGAAAAACCGAGAACTTTATAAAAATAGTGAAGTTATAGCAGGTGTAACATCTTTTTCACAAGCTAGTGCAAAGGCTAAAAAACCACTTTGTGTAGGTGATAGTTCTTTTAGCATCGTTCCACTTTTAGGCTATGAAGTACCAAATACAACAGTTTATATGCGACCAAAAATCGGTATGAATACAAGTAGCATAAAAGAAAATGGACAAATTTATACATTTGAAAATATGAACTATGATGGTGAAAAAATAACACCTAGTAAAATAGAAAAAACAAAAAAATACATGACCTTATTTATAGACTTTTTTTCTAAGGAGAAATAATTTGAAAAAACTTATAACTTTAAGTTTGATTGTTTCTTCACTTTTATCAAATGAAATAGAATTAGATAGCTTAGTAGTTACTGCAACAAAAGTATCGCAAAGTATAAAAGATACAACCTCATCAGCACAAGTGATAACAAAAGATGAGATAAAAGAGAAAAGATTTGTATCGGTAATAGATGCTATCAACTCTTTAGCTGGGATTGGTTTCACACAAGATGGTGGTATCGGAGGACTAACTAAACTTTATGTTCGTGGAGTTGGTGGCAGTCGTGTTTTAGTCCTTGTAGATGGTGTAAGATTCCAAGACCCATCAAGTAAGTATGGAGCTGATTTTTCAAGACTGTTACTATCAAATGTAGAAAAAATAGAACTAATTTCTGGTTCGCAAAGTGGTGTATGGGGAGCAGATGCGAGTGCTGGTGTTATCAACATCATAACAACTAAAAGTGATGATGGCTTTAGTAGTGGCATAAACTTTGGGTATGGAAGTTTTAACACAAAAGAGATGGGAGTTTTTGCATCTTATAAAGTAAAAGAGTACGATGCAAAACTCTCTTTAACTCACTATAAAACAGATGGCTACTCAGCCGAGTCCCCTTTTGGTAGTGATTTAGATGCTTACGAAGATGATGGTTATGAAAACAGAACTATCAACTTATCTTTAGGTTATAACTTTACAGATAAAGATAGACTTTCAGCACAACTTATAAATATAGATGTTAAAAACAACAACGATACTTATACAGTTGGTAGCGGTACAGAAGATGCCGATATGAGAGTTGAAAATCAAACAAACTTATTTAATATAACTTATACAAAAAAACTTGCAAATCAAAATATATCACTAAGATATAATCTTGCAAAATTTGACAAAGATGAACTAGATGCGACAAGTGGAATAAAAACTTATGAGGGGCAAACTGATGAGATAGAACTGCATGATTCTATTAGCTATAGGGATAAAGACTTTATATTAGTAGGTGTATCTTATAAAGAAGACCTCGTAGATACTACAAAAGTTGATAATTCACTATATACTCATAAAGTTGATTCAGATGCTATCTTTTTGACAAACACAAACTTTGTAAATGATTTTGTTATTACTCAAAGTTTAAGAAGAGATAATTACTCTAACTTTAACGAAAAAATAACAGGTAAATTTGGTATTAAATACTCTTTAAATGATGACACATCTTTTAGTGCAAACTATGGGACTGGTTACAACGCTCCAAGTATCATTATGATTTTAAATCCAAATGGTAAAGAAAACCAAAACTTAGAAGCAGAAGATACAGATAGTTTTGATATAACTGCTAAGTATATGGGGGCATCTCTTACATACTTCTATAACAGAGTTGATAATCTAATCTCTTACGATAGAGTAGATAAACAACATATAAACATAGCTGGAACTTCAACATTCAAAGGTGTAGAGTTAAAATACACAACAAACATCACAGACGATATATTTATAAACCTTAGCTATACAAGACTATCTGCAAAAGATAAAGATGATATAGACCTAAGAAGAAGAGTAAAAGATACCTATAAAATGGCAACTGATTATTACTTTAATGAAGAGTTAGGCTTTCACCTAAATGGTGAATACATAGGTGAAAGATATGACAATATGTACAGCATCTCAAACCCAACACAAACTAGAGGAAGACAAACAGGTAAATATCTTGTTATGAATTTTGTAACAAACTACGATATAAAAAGAGATATAACTACTTACCTAAAAGTAAATAATATCTTTGACAAATACTACCAAGTAGTAGATGGATACTCAACAAGCCCACGAGCTTTTTATGTTGGGTTTAATGTTAAGTTTTAAAGGAAATAAATGATAAAAAAAATAATTCTAATAGCATCTATACTATTAAGTTTAAATGCAAGTAACACTATAACAGTAGCAGGACCATCTGCTGGTGTTTCTCATCCTATTTTTCACATGATAAAAAGTGATGCTTTAAAAGATATAGATACAAAAATAAAGTTTAAAAAATGGAAAAATCCTGATGAAATTAAAGCTTTAATTTTAAATAAAAAAGTAGATTTTATCGCTGTTCCTATTACCGCTGGGTCTATCCTGTACAACCGTGGTGCTGAAGTTCAACTTACTCACCTTGTTATGGGTGGTGCTAGGGGGATAGTGTCCTCAGATGCAAATATGAAAACTATAAAAGATTTAAAAGGTAAATCTATAGGGATAAATTCTCGTGGTGGATTGGCTGATTCTTTAATTAAAATCTTACTAAAAGAGAATGGTCTTGATGCAAAAAAAGATGTGAAAATAATATATACTCAATCATCAAAAAACGCTACACTTTTACTTTTAAAAGGGAAGATTGATTGTGCTATTTTATCTGAACCTCGCATCTCTATGGCACTAAAAAAAGCCAAATCATTACCATCAGATAAACAACCTCACAAACTATTTTTTAGTATAAACTTACTAGATGCTTGGAAAAAAACATTTAACACCAAAACATCTTTTGCACAAGTTGGATTTTTAGCTGTTGGTGATACTATCAAAAATAAAAAACTAATAGTAAAATTTGTAGATGAGTATAAAAAATCACTATCTTGGTATATAAATAATCCTAAAAAATCTTCTGAACTTTCTGTAAAATATCTCAAAAGTTTACATCCAAAAGCTATAGAAAATGGGATTAAAAATAGTGACTTTTACATTTTAGAAACAACTAAAGATAAAAAAACTATAAAAGAATTACTAAATACACTTGTAAAAAATAATCCAAAATCAATGGGTAAAAAACTACCTGATGATGGATTTTATTTTTTAAAATAGTATAACTAATCTATGAAAAAACTTCTATACACCCTACTCTCACTAAGCATCTTTTTTATCCTATGGGAGATAGGGTATAGATTTTTAGGTGATTTAGTATTGCCACCTGTTTTAGATACTTTTACTATGTTTTTTAAACTACTTCAAGACCCAGAAGTTTTAGAAAATATGGCTATAACTATGAAAAGAATCTTTATAGGTTTGAGTACCTCTATCTTTTTAGCATCTCTTTTAGGTGTAGTTGCTGGACTTATTAAACCCCTCTCATATATGATTTCTCCCTTAGTTACCATAATGCTTGGGATGCCGTCTATTGCTTGGATAGTCTTGGCTATGATATGGTTTGGTATGGGTGATCCAACTGTTATATTTGTTGTGTTTATCGCTACTTTTCCTATCATCTTTTTAGGTTCTTTTGCTGGGATGCAAAGTGTAGATAAAGAGTTACTTACTATGGCATATAGTTTTGAACTTAGTTTAAAAACAAAACTTTTAAATATCTACTTTCCACATATCTTTTCTTTCATATTTCCCGCTTGGCTTACAGCTATAGGGTTATCATGGAAGATAGTTGTGATGGCTGAGTTAATCTCATCAGATGATGGTGTTGGTTCACTTTTAGCGATCGCTAGAAGTCATATAGACACTACCTCGGTAATGGCTCTTCTGATGTTAATGGTAAGCCTACTTATACTTTTTGAAAGATTATTTTTAGAACCGATGAAGCAAAGGTTAGAATCATGGAGAAAATAGTTGTAAAAAATATCTCTCATAGTTTTGATGGTGTTATAAATGTGATAAATAGTATAAATTTCACTCTAAATAAAGGTGAAATTATCTCTATTTTGGGTGCAAGTGGATGCGGTAAAACTACTACTCTACAAATATGTGCAAATCTTTTAAAACAAACAGATGGAGAGATAGAAAACAGTTTCAAGAAATCATCATTTGTTTTTCAAGAAGCAAGACTTTTACCTTGGCAAACCGTGATTGATAATATCTCATTACCTTTAAAAGATACTAATTTAACTAAAAATGAGATAATTAAAAAATCAGAAGCTATGGCACTAATGTTTGGGCTAAAAGAGGAAGATTTTAACAAGTTTCCAAAAGATTTAAGTGGTGGGATGAAACAAAGAGTATCTTTTGCTAGAGCTTTAGTGCTAGAACCATCATTACTTTTTTTAGATGAGCCATTTTCCGCCTTAGATATTGGACTTAAAAAAGAATTATATAGTATCTTAATAAAAAAAGTACAAAAAAAAGAGTTAGGGATACTTTTCATAACCCATGATCTAATGGAATCAGTTGTTTTAAGTAATGAGATTTTAGTGATGAAAAAGAAAGCAAATACAAGTACCATAACTAACAGATACAAATTCGATTTAGAATTTGACAAAAGAGATAACGAGTTTATTTATAAAAATATGCTAAAACTAGCAGATGAATTTAAAGGGTAAAAATTATGCAATTTACACAAGAACAACCACCAATAAATATAGGGGCTGATATATCGGTAAAATCTTTTGAGATGATTGAAGAGGAATTAAAAGATTATCCAAAAGCCAAAGAGTTCGATAAAAATGAGATAGAGGTTATAAGTAGGCTTATCCATACTTCCACTTGTTTTGAGCAAGTTTTACAAAATATTTGTTTTACTAAAGATGCAATACCTAGAATCCAAGAGTTACTAAAAAACAAAGCAAAAATCATAGTAGATGTAAACATGATAAAAGTGGGTTTAAGTCAGTTTTATCTAAACGCTTATGAAAATGAAGTAGTATGTTATATAAATGAAAAATTCACTTACGAGATGGCAGAAAAAAACAAAACTACTAGAAGTTATGCAGCAGTTGTAGAAGCTATAAAAAAGCATAAAGATGAACCTATGATACTTTGTTGTGGTAATGCCCCTACTTTCATATACGCAGCTATAAACACTCTTCTTGATGAGGGAGTTGATTTGAAAAATGTTGCATTTATACTTTTCCCTGTGGGATTTGTAAATGTTGTAGAATCAAAAGATTATGGAAAAAGATTTTGTGAACACTTTGATATACCTGCGGTAATAATGGAAGGTCGTTTTGGAAGTTCTACTATGACAGTAGCAACACTTCATGCTACTTATAAGCTTATAAAAGATTATGATGGTGTTACTAAGTATAATGGAAAGTAAAGTTAAAGATAAAAGGATAAAAGATTATGAATAAAAAACTACCATATGGGATAAGTGATTTTAAAACGATTCAAGAAGATAATTTTTATTATATAGATAAAACTCAGTATATAGAAAAGTTGGAGATGATGCCTCGGTATCTATTTTTCATAAGACCACGAAGATTTGGTAAATCACTACTTTTATCAATGTTAGCCTATTACTACGACCTAAAATACAAAGATAGATTTCAAGAAGTATTTAAAAATACATATATATCTAAGCATCCAACCAAAGAGGCAAATAGTTATCATGTACTAAGGTTTGATTTTAGTGCTGTTGATAGTGAAAATCCACGAGACAGTATGAATAGTTACTGTAATAGTAGATTGAATATATTTGTAAAAAAATATAATATAGATTTAGTTTTTGAAGATAATTTTATAAGTA
>JAYEHQ010000037.1:0-16752 GCA_034659595.1 Campylobacterota bacterium | reverse complement strand
TTATTATTATTTATAATGTTGATTATAGCTAATATTTATATATAGAAAATAGATAAAATTAAAAAGTTTTTTATGTAAAGAGAATCATAAACTAATAGTATGTATAATTGCATCAAATTATGATAAAAATTAAATTGAGGTACTTTTAATGAAACTAACTATAACAGATGGAGAGATAGGTGTTCGTCCACCAGTAGTTAAACCACACCCTGGTTTTTTACATGAAGTTGGTGAAGCAAGATTCAAAGAATTAGTATATAAACATTATGAACTAATAGAAGATAGTGATATAGCTTTTTTATTTCCAATCCATGATGAAGATGATTTTGATGATGCGAAAAGACACGCTTTTGCCTTTCTTATAGAAGAGTGTGGTGGACCTGAGTATTTCACTCAAGAAAGAGGTAAACATCAGATGGTTGGTAGGCACGCACCATTTCGCATTGATGAAGCTGGTCGTAAAACTTGGTTAGCTCTTTATGCACCACTTTTAGAAGCTTTAGTTAATGAAGGCATCACTGAAGAGTATATACAATCTTTTTGGGACTATTTAGATATTTTTTCTATGTGGTTAGTTAATACTAAAAGCTAGTAAGATTTTAAAAAGTATCTAATATTGATGAATATGAAAGGGTTTAAAAAAAGGATTGGTCTTATATTTAAGATATATCTAAGTATATACCTACTTTTACTACAAGTTGCTACAACTTCGCCAGAACTTCATCAATTTTTGCATACTGCTACTTTTGAAAAGTGTTGTAGTGATACGGCTACTAATCAAAATATATTTGATATTGAACATAAAAATCATCAATGTGCTGTTACGCTATTAGCACTAGGAATAACTCCAACACTAGTTTTTAACTATGATTTTGCTTTACAAGACATATGTAGATATGTTTCGTTAGAGCATAAGTTATATATTAACTTTAAAGCAAATAAAAATTTCAATCCTAGAGATCCTCCCCAAATATTATTTACATAAAAATAAAACCATTATTAAAACAAAATAAATATTAAAGAGGATGTTAATGAAAAAAACTATTAAATATAGTATGAGTGCATTATTACTATGTACAACAATACTAAATGCACAAGAAAATAATTTTATAGATGATATAACTATAACAGCTACTCAAAATCCAGAGTTAAAAGCTCATGAAGCACCTCTCCCAGTTACTGTAGTAACTTCAGCCGATATTGAAGAAAAAGGTATAACTAAAATTCAAGAGCTATTTGATCAAACAAGTGGAGTAGATGCTATAAATGCAGGTCCTGGTTCAGTTATGCCAGTTATTCGTGGTCTTTCACATGAACAAGTACTTATACTTGTAAATGGGGTAAGACTTTCAGATGAAAGACCAGGTGGAAATCATGTTCTCTCTATAGACCCAGCTCAAATTGAGCGAATGGAGATAGTAAAAGGTCCTGGTTCTGTACTATACGGTGCAGGTGCTGTAGGTGGTGTTATAAACTTCATTACTAAAAAAGCATCCACTTCACAAAGTGATACGCTAGAATTAAGTGGTGATATAGCTACAGGTTATGAGAGTAATAATAACGGTAAGTATCAAAAAATCAAGATAAATGCTAACTCAAAAGATTTAAATCTATATTTTGGTGCTGTTAATAGAGATTCAGACAATACAGAGTCACCAGATGAAGAGGTAAAGTTTAGTTTTTATGATGGCTATACAATATGGGCTGGTGGAGACTATACTGCAGGTAAATTTAAAACTGAAGTAAATCTTTGGCAAAGTAAAGCAGATATAGGTATAACTGCTCCTAAGACTTTTATATCTGATTATTATAAAGATGAAACTCATACTATGGGAGAAGCTAAAATTACATATATGGCTAATGGTGATTTACTAAAGCAGTTTGACTTTCAGATAGGCTTACAAGAGCATAATAGACATAGATTACGAGAACCAGATGCTACTAAACTTGTAGATATTGAAGTTGATAAAAAAACAAAAACTCTTAGAAGTCAGTTTGTACTAGAGCCAAATGAAAAGAACCGTTTAACTTTAGGTGTAGATATGTTTAAAGAAGATTTAACATCTACTAGAAGTTTAGATGGGTATCCTGCGGTTATAGCACAATTTGACGATGTACCTGTAATGGCACCATCTTCAAGAACTGGTATAGGTATATTTGCTCAAGATGAAGTAGATATAAACAAAGAAGTGAAATTAACTGCAGGTATAAGGTATGATAGCATCAAAGCAGAAACTGATGGTTCTTCAGCACCTTATTTTATTACTTCTTCACATTCAGATAAAGATTCTGCACTTAGTGGAAGCTTAGGTGTAGTTTATCAGTTTAATAACGCAGGTAATATTTATGCAAATATAGGTCGTGCTTTTAGAACTCCAACACTTATTGAAAGATATTATCACGGTCCACATGATGGTCCTGCACAAGATAGAGGAAACCCTGATTTAGACCCTGAAAAGAGTTTCAATACAGATATAGGTGTTCGTTTCAAAGGGGAAAGTTATGATATATCTAGTGGAATCTTTTATAACAAAGTTGATAATATGATTAGAAAAATTCTTATTAATCCTTTAGAACCAGTTGAATCACAAATATATGAATATCAAAATATAGCTGATGCTACACTTTATGGTGCAGAACTTGATGTAAAATATTTCATATCAGACGAGTGGTCAATGTTTACAAATATTTGGTTTACTAAAGGTAAAGACGATACTCATAATACAGACTTATCTGCTATAGCTCCTTTAAAAGCAAAATATGGAGTTGATTATGATACAGAGATTTTTTCATATGAGACTTTACTTGGCTTAAATGGAGAAACAGCTCTTAGACAAAATGATATAGGGATTGGAGAAAAAGAAACACCAAGTTACACACTTGTAAATTTCAATGCTTCAATATATGCAGATAATGGAGTTAAATTTTCTTTAGCAGTAGATAATATCTTTGATAGAACTACATATAATCATTTATCTTATGGATGGCAACAATTAGGTTATGCTTCTATGGGACGAAATATAAAAGTTGAATTAGGTTACAGTTTTTAAAGGATTAAAATGGATGTGAAACTTGTTAGTGATATTGTAGATTATGGTATTTTGGGATTATTGGCATTTATGGGATTTCTAGTTATATTTTTTTGGATAGAGCGTTTACTTTATTACAAAAAAGTAAAAATCGAAGATTATACAACACAAGAAGCCTTAGAGTTAGACCTAGCTAAACATGTTCCAATCATTTCTAGTTTTGGAGCAAATGCTCCATATATTGGACTACTCGGAACTGTTTTAGGGATTATTGTTACATTTTATTCTATTGGTCAAGGGGACAATTTAGATGCTAAAGTGATTATGACATCATTAGCATTAGCACTTAAAGCAACTGCAATGGGACTTATAGTTGCTATCCCTGCTATCTTTTTTAATAATCATCTTAATGTTAAGATTGACACTATAATAACTAAATGGAAGATACTACAAAAGGGGTAAAATGCGTCGCAAACAATTTGATTCTATAAATGTTGTACCCTTTATAGATATTATGCTGGTGTTGTTAGTGATTGTACTAACAACTGCTAGTTTTATTCAAACTGGAGTTATTAAGCTTGATCTTCCAAGTTCATCCTCAAAAGTAGATGAAAAAGAGAAAAAAGAACTTAAAATTTCTATCAATAAAAATGGGAAAATATATTTTGATAAAGAAAATATTACAAAAGAAAAGCTTGAAGAGATTCTTTTAACATACGATAAAAGTACATCTATACATATATATTGTGATAAAGAAGCAAAATATGATAACTTTGTTCATATACTTGATATTTTAAAAAAGAATGATTTTACTCATCTAGGGATTGTAACTCAAAATGAATAGATATACATTATCTCTCATCATTACTACAGTTATTTATATCTTATTAGGTTTATCTATATGGTTCTTACTCTCATTAGAAATTCCAAAAGATAAACCTCACGAAAAAATCATTAAAATTAAGATAATAAAACCTAAAAAGGTAGAAACTAAAGAGATAAAAAAGCCAGAAGTAAAACCTGCTTTAGAACCAAAACCTAAGATAGTTCCAAAAGTAAAGCCAAAACCTGTTTTAAAGCCAAAGGCTAAAGTTATTCCCAAACCAAAGCCTAAAGTCGTTCCAAAGCCAAAGGCTAAAGTTATTCCCAAACCAAAGCCTAAAGTCGTTCCAAAGCCAAAACCTGTTTTAAAACCAAAAACTGAGACAAAAGAAGTTGTAAAACAAGTAGTTAAAGAAAAAGTTTATGAAAAGATTATAGAAGAGGATTTTACAGATATAGATATAGCATTTACTAAAAAAGTAAGGGAAAATATCATAAAAAATAAAAAATATCCTAGATCTGCTATAAGAAGAAATATACAAGGTATTGTAAAAGTGATTTTTGACATAAAAAGAGATGGTTCTATTAGTAATATTAGAATAGATACAGACTCTAAAATACTTGAAAAAGCTACTAGAAAATCTTTAAATAAAAGCTTTCCTATAAAGGTACCATCTGAAATTTTAAATAATTTTCCTAAACGAAATATACATGTAAATATAGAATTTCGTTTACATGGCTAAAATTTAGAGATGCTATATTTTTAGCATCTCTCTCTTTTTATTTTTATATACAGCACACTCTTTATAGCCGATGTTTTTAGCAAGTTTAACAACTTCATCGGCATATAAACTCACCTGTTCAGGTTTATGAGCATCTGAACCAAATGTGATAGGAATATTTAGTTTAAATGCCTCTTGCAAAAGTTCATGAGATGGATATGCTTCAGCTATAGGCTTTCTATATCCAGCCATATTTATCTCTATAGTCATATCTGCTTTTTTTATAGCAAGTAGAGCATCTTTTGCAATATCTAAAATATTTTTATTTGGCATAAATTTAAACACTTTTATTAAGTCTATATGACCAACTATATCAAAAAGTTTACTATTTGCCATCTCTTTTATAGTATCAAAATATTTTTGCCAAATCTCATCTATATTTTGTTCTTTATACTTACCAATAAATTCTGGATTATCA
Source organism: Campylobacterota bacterium (assembly GCA_034659595.1). Lineage (GTDB taxonomy): Bacteria > Campylobacterota > Campylobacteria > Campylobacterales > Sulfurimonadaceae > Sulfurimonas. The sequence goes on along the minus strand of JAYEHQ010000037.1, from coordinate 11,701 downwards.
AATCCCCAATCATCTATAAAATGAACACTTCCTATTAAATAATCGACATTTTTATTTTTAATAACTCTATCGTCCATGTAACCTTTTAGATAATCAACTTCATATCCTAAAAGAATCTCTATCTTATCTTTGTATTTTTCTTTAGCATCTAGTATATCTTTTTCATATTTTTGCATATCGTCAAAACTCATGCGATATTTTGTATCAAAATTCATAGGTGCATGGTCAGAAAATCCAAAATAGCTAGTTTCATTAACTATTGCTGTGTTAATATATTGTTCAATATTGCCTTTTGCATGATTGCATAGTGTAGTGTGATTGTGTAAGTCAATTATCATATTTTTTCTTTATTTTTGTAATATTATGATATTATAGTGTCAAAAAATTAATTTTACTAATTAAATAATGGAGATTTTATGACTCAAGAAGAACTTGATGCTTTAATGGGTGGTGATGTAGATACTCTTGATGAAGAGATTTCTGAAGAAAAAACAGAAAAAGAGCCTGTAGAATCAGCAGAATATATTGATGATACTATAGAGTGTCATGTAAGTGAGGGACAATTGCCATTTCCAGCTACTAATGAAAATAAAATGGTGCATCAGCTTGATGATGTAACTAGGGAGAGTGAAGAGAAAGCAGGTGAGATTTTTGATATTATTGAAAATATCTCTAATGAACTTATGGAAAAAGAAGATAATCTAAGCACTATATTGGAAATAGTTAAATCAAATGTTGAACTTTTTACTACATTAAGTGCAAAATTTCCAGATGTTGAAGCGTTTAAAACACAATTAGCAAAAAATCAAACAGCAAAAGAAGAAACGGATACTGTTATAGAAACATTACAAAATAGTGGTGATGATATAATGAATGTTATGGATATTATGCAGTTTCAAGATATTCACCGTCAAAAAATTGAGAGAGTTATAAATGCTATGCGTGCATTATCTAAATATATGTCCACTCTGTTTGAGGGTCAAATAGATGATGATAAAAGAGTTGCATCAGCTCAACATCTTCATGGTGATTCTCATAATGATGTAGCAGATGAAGATGATTTAGAAGCTTTACTTGCTCAATTTGGAAACAAATAATATATGTCAAAAGTAGAACTATTATCTCCTGCTGGAACATTAGAAAAACTTAAAATAGCTTTTGACTTTGGTGCTGATGCTGTTTATGGTGGGGTTAGTCATTTCTCTCTTCGCATCAGAAGTGGAAAAGAGTTTTCGATGGAGGAGTTTAAAGAGGGTATAGAGTATGCTCACGCTAGAGGTAAAAAAGTTTATGCCACTATAAATGGTTTCCCTTTTAACTCTCAACTTTCCCTTTTAAAAAAACATATTTTGGCTATGGCTGAATTAAATCCAGATGCTTTTATTGTAGCAACTCCAGGTGTACTTAAGTTATGTAAAGACTTAGTTCCAGATATGCCATTACACCTCTCAACACAAGCAAATGTTATGAATGTTTTAGATGCTCAAATCTATCATGATATGGGTGCTACTCGTATTATCACAGCTCGTGAGATTTCGCTTAAAGATCTCAAAGAGATAAAAAAAAAGATACCAGCACTTGAACTTGAAGTTTTTGCTCACGGTTCTATGTGTTTTGCATACAGTGGTAGATGCCTTATCTCAACTCTACAAAGTGGACGCGTACCAAATCGTGGAAGTTGTGCAAATGATTGTCGTTTTTCCTATGAGATGTATGCTGCAAATCCTGAAACTGGGACTCTTTTTCGGCTTGAAGAGGAGGAGGGTGTTGGTACTTACATCATGAATGCAAAAGATTTAAACCTTGCTTCTCATATGCAAGAGATTTTAGATAGTGGAGTTGTAGATTCTATAAAAATAGAGGGTCGTACAAAAACAGCTTATTATGCTGCTACTACTGCTAAAGCTTATCGTATGGCTATTGATGATTATTATGAAGATAAGCTAGACAGTGATAAGTACCAATATGAACTAAATTCTTTACAAAATCGTGGTTATACAGATGCTTATTTAGTATCTCGCCCTTTTGAAAAACATGATACTCAAAGTTTAGATTTTACTATGCAACTAGGAACTCATCAAGTTAGTGGTGTTGTAAATGAAGAGGGTACTCACTTTTTATGTAAGTATAAAACTTTGCCAAATGATGAGTTAGAGATTGTAGCTCCATTAGGTAGTGATATAGCCATAGTAGATAATGATATAGGTACTACTTATAAAAAAGATGGCAAGTTGTATTTAAAATTAAAACAACTACTTGCACAAAATAAAAAAGTATGGGATGAGGTTCATAGTGGAAATATAAATCCTATAACTCTTCCAACAAAAATGCCAGCATATACATTCTTAAGGATTCCATCACATTTAGATATGGGTACATACCCTAAAAGTTAATATAAAAAAATGGTATAATTTTACAAATTTAAATTTAAGAGAAAAGTAAATGAAATTTGTATCAATCGTAATGGGTTCTAAAAGTGATTATGAAGTAATGAAGTCGTGTTCAGACACATTTGAAGCATTTGGTGTTAACTATGAGTTAATCATCTCTTCTGCTCACCGTTCACCTGAGAGAACTGCTGAGTATATCAAAGAAGCTGAGGCTAAAGGTGCTCAATGTTTTATCGCGGCCGCTGGTATGGCTGCACACTTAGCTGGTGTTTTATCTTCTAAAACTGTTAAGCCTATCATTGGTGTTCCAATGTCTGCATCTGCATTATCTGGTATAGATGCTCTTCTTTCAACAGTTCAGATGCCAGCTGGTATGCCAGTTGCTACTGTGGCTATAGGTAAAGCTGGAGCGATAAACTCAGCATACTTAGCTATGCAAATGTTAGCTCTTGATAATGAAGAATTAGCTATTAAACTTAAAGAAGATAGAATAGCAAAAGCTAAAAAAGTTGAGATGGATTCTTTAGAAATAGAGACTAAAATATAAGTGGTATATTTATTGCTTAAGTTTATGCAATAGATAAAAGGACTTGTAATGCAATGGATGAGTGATTCAGAATATAGTGAGTTAACAGGATTAGATATTTCAGCTATTGAAGATTTGATTGATCGTGAAAAGCTTACTGTAAAAGTTGAAAATGGAATTAGGCTAATTGACCCATCAAAAGGTTCAGGTGCTGTAGTACCAGCTCAACTAAAAGAACTCTCATTGCGTAACAATAAAGAGATGTTAGTACAGCCAGAGTTTGTTGAAAAAACAATCGGTACTATCATCAACCTTCATGAGAAAGTTTTAGATGCTAAAGATGAGACTATAGAGTCTGTAAAAAATGAAAATTCATTTTTAAAAGATGCTCTTGAATCATTGCAAGAACTTTATGACGAAGATAGAAAAACTATCCATACACTTCAAGAACAACTTAAACTTTCACAACAAGAAGTTGAATTTATGAGAAGAAAATATAAAATGATGTGGAATAAAACTATATCTGATCATACTAGTTAATTATTTTTTAGTAGGATTACTCCTGCAAATCTTCCTGTATTTTTGTTTGCTCTATATGAAAAATATTTACTATCATTGCAACAACTACATTCATTTGAAATTTCAATATTTTTTTCATTAATACCTACTTTAAAAAGTTGATTTTTTAGTATTTTTGAGATATTTAGATAAAATTTATTATCTTTTTTTTGTATGCTATATTCTAAATTTAATTTATTGGCTTCATTATAAATTTCACTTCCAACTTCATAACAACACTCTTTTATACTTGCTCCTATTACTACCACTATATCATTTATATCTGAGTTAAAATCATTTAAAAAACTTTGAATTACATTATTTATAATATTTTCAAATGCCCCTTTTCTCCCAGCATGAGCTACAGCTATAACCTCTTTTTTAGAGTCATAAAAAATGATGGGGCTACAGTCAGCTACCATGACCATAAGTGGTGTATTTTTTTGATTTGTTATGAGAGCATCACAAGTGGGTGGATTTTCAAAGTTGTCATTATTGTTTACAATATGCACTATATCAGAATGAATTTGTTTCATATAAACTAACTCTTTTTTATTATAATTTAGCTCTGTAGCAAGATATTTATGATTATTTATAACATTTGATGGATTATCATTGACATGCAAAGCTAAGTTGCCAGATTCTTTAGTAGTGAAAGCATGAGTTATGTTTGAAAATTTTTTTAATAGATTACTTTGATAAAATTTCATATAATGATTATAGCAAAATAAAAAGGTTGTTTTTTGAAAGATATTAGCATTTATCCAGTTACACTTGATGGGGATAGTGTAGAGAAAAAGCGTAAAGAGATTAGAAAATATTTTCATAATACTTACGATTTATTTGAGTCTGTTTTTGAAGTTTTAAAAGATGATGAAGTTTTTTATAAAAAGAGTGAACTCACTCGCCATCCTATGATATTTTACTATGGACATACCGCAACTTTTTTTATAAATAAACTTATAAATATGAATATTATAAAAAAAAGAATAAATCCAAATTTTGAATCTATGTTTGCTGTTGGTGTTGATGAGATGCATTGGGATGATGTGGATTCTAAAAATTACTCTTGGGCAGATGTAGATGAAGTTAGGGAGTATCGCCAGAGAGTTAGAGAGCTTATAGATGATTTGATAATGAAAATACCTTTAACTCTACCAATCACACAAGAGTCTGATATGTGGATAATTCTTATGGGGATAGAACATGAACGAATCCATATAGAGACATCATTAGTTCTTCATAGACAGATGCCACTAGAGTTTATAAAAGAAGTTGATATATTTAAGTTTGATGAAACTTATTCAGATACACAAAAAAATGAGATGTTAAATATTTCTTTAAAAGATATTGTTTTAGGTAAAGAGAAAACTCACAATCTTTATGGGTGGGATAATGAATATGGGTCATATAAAGAGAAAGTAGAGCGTTTTGAAGTATCTAAATATTTAGTGTCTAATGCTGAGTTTTTAGAATTTGTAAAAGATGGTGGTTATGAAAATCAAGAGTATTGGGATTCTGATGGAAGAAAGTTTTTAGAGTTAAGTGATGCTAAATATCCTCTCTTTTGGTTTGAAGTTGATGGTGATTATAAATATAGAACTTTAACAAAATTAGTAGAGATGCCTTGGAGTTTTCCAGTTGAGGTAAATGCACTTGAAGCTGAGGCATTTTGTAGATATAAAAGTAAAAAAGATGAAAAAAAATACTTACTTCCTAGTGAGGCAGAATATAGATGCATATATGATAATGTAGGTTTAAAAGATATTTTAGAGTTTGATAAAACAAAAGCAAATCAAAATTTACAAAATTTTAGTTCATGTAGTGTAGATAAATATGGTTTTAAAACTAAAAATGATGATATTATTTATGATGTGATAGGAAATGTTTGGCAATGGAGTCGTACTGCAATATTTGGCTTTGATGGTTTTAAAGTACATCCAGCTTATGATGATTTTTCCGTTCCTACATTTGATAATAAACACTCACTTATACTTGGTTCATCTTGGGCAAGTAGTGGAAATCTAATCATGAAACATTCTCGTTATGCATTTCGTAAACATTTTCCTCAGTTTGCAGGTTTTCGTTATGTAATTTCTGATGCTAAAGAGAAACAAAAAGAGAAAAAACTTGATGCTGATGTGTTGCAAAATTATGAGCTTCAGTATAACTCTGACTTTACTATGAAATGTACAGATATAGCTTTGAAATATGTGAATAAAAAAGGTAAAGTTTTAGACTTGGGTTGTGGAGTTGGACGAAGTTCATTTATATTTGCAGGTGAATTTGAAAAGGTTGAGGGTGTAGATATATCTGCTAGATTTATTCAAGTTGGTGTAGAACTTCTTAAAGAAAATTCAAATATAACATTTTTACAAGGTGATGCAAGAAACTTAAAACCTAATTTTAATTTTTATGATATGGTGATATTTACAAATCTAAAAGAGAGATTTATAGAACCTATAAAATTTTTAAAAGATGTGAAAAATAGGATGAATGAGAAAGCTATATTTGTTTTAGTGATGCCAAAAGAGTTTAAAATAGATAATATTTTAGATGATGATTTTAATTTTTTGCATAAAGAAGATGTTGATAGTTATGAAGTAAGTGTATGGCAAAAAAAATGAATTATAACTTTTCTAAATCAGCTTGTAGAAAAGATACAAATGCAGAAAAATATAAGCTAAGAAAACAACTTTTTGGTACTGCTGATGTTGAACCTGTATGGGTAGCAGATATGGATATAGATACACCTAATTTTGTGATAGATGCAGTTAAAAAGAGATTGGAACATCCAGTTTTTGGTTATGAAGAAGTGCCAAAAAGTGCATTTGAAGCTCAGAGAGATTGGGTGAAAAATAATCATGCAATAGAGTTTGAAACAGATGATATGTTGTATTCACACTCGGTAGTAGCATCTATGAGTGTAGCAATAGACGCTTTTAGTGAAGTTGGTAAGAAAGTAATAGTTCAAACACCCGTATATCCACCTTTTTTTCATAGTGTGATGGCACATAATAGGAAACTTTTAAAAAATCCGTTAAAACAAGATTCAAATGGTAGATATATTTTTGATATAGATGATTTGAAATCAAAGATAGATGAAACTACAAAGCTTTTACTTTTATGTTCACCACATAATCCTGTTGGGCGTGTTTGGAGTAGAGATGAGCTTGAAGAGATTTTGGAAGTTTGTTTAGAAAATAATATCATTGTTTTTTCAGATGAGGTGCATTGTGATTTAGTTTATAAACCAAATAAGCATATCCCTTTTGCATCTTTAAATCAAAAAGCTAGAGATATAACCATAACTGCTATGGGGGTAGGAAAAACATTTAATATGGCTGGTTTTGCTATGAGTAGTGTAATCATCCCAAATCAAGAGTTAAAAGAGAAGTTTTTAAAAACATATAATAAAATCCATTTTGCACAAGGAAGTTCACTTTCCCATGTAGCTTTTGAGGTTGCTTATAAAGATGGTCAAATTTGGTTAAATGAACTTAGAGAGCATCTTTATGGAAACTATATTTTATTAAAAGAATTATGCGGTAAGTATGATGAATTTATAAAAATAGCACCTATAGAAGCTACATATTTAGCTTGGCTTGATTGTAGAGGTATGGGTCTTTCAAATAAAGGGCTTCGTGAATTTTTTATAAATGATGCTAAACTTGGTTTAAATGCTGGTCTTAGTTTTGGGCGAGAAGGTAGTGGTTTTATGAGGTTGAATTTTGCTGTTTCTTTGGATAAAATGTTAGTGATAATAAAGCAACTAAAAAATGCAATGGAGAATAGATTTGGACAGAGAAATGATTGAGATAAGTTGGGATGAATTTAAAGAGTATAAAAGATTTTTAAATACAGATAAAGATAATTTTGAATTGCTTCTAGACTTTATAAGAAGTTATTATCACATATCAAATACACTAGATATATACAATATTTTAAAAGCTGATGAGTTAGCTACAATGATGTTAAATAAAAGAGAAATCACAGAAGCTATGGATTTAGAGAGTTATCTATATAGAAAAATAAATGGATAAAGATTTATCTAAAATAGATACATTTATACAAAATCATCATGTGATGAGTTTAGCTACAACGGTAGAAAATGAACTTAGTGTATGTAGCCTTTTTTATGTATATATGAAAGAAAAAAACTCTTTTATAGTAGCTAGTGATGATAAAACTACACATATACAACATATAAAACAAAATATGAAAGTAGCAGGTAACATTGTTTTAGAAACTAAAACGGTAGGTAAAATTCAAGGTGTGCAATTTAGAGGTGAATTTATTGAACTTCAAGATGATGAATTGAAAAAGTTATATTTTAAAAAATTTCCTTATGCTTTAGTTCTAGCTCCAAAACTTTGGCAAATAAAAGTAAAATATTTTAAAATGACGGATAATACTTTAGGATTTGGTAAAAAACTTATTTATAATTTTTAATCTTTGTTGATTTTTATGAAATAAGTAGTACAATAGATAATATTACATATAAGGATTGTATATGGGTCATAAACATAAAATAAAAATAGAAAAGTTATTTGAGCATCCAGTATCTGGAAATATTGACAATAAAAGGCTTCTTAGTGCGTTAGAACATTATGATGTTAAAGTTGATATAACAAAGCAAAATAAGGCTAAGTTGTTTTACAATGATAGTGAGTTCGTATTAACACTTGCTCATAGAAATAACCTTTCAAAAGATTCGGTAGTTGAACTTCGCCACTTTTTAGAAAAAGTTGGTTTAACACCTGAGAATCTTAAATAGCTATACTCCCCAAAAATCTCCAACTATTTAGTTAGTTGGAGTTAAATCTTAAAACCTCTGTTTTTTTTCTACTAGCAAGTTATAAACATTCAAAGGTGTAACACCAAGTTCATCTGCAATATTTCTTATTTTACTATTTTCAGATATATTTTTCAGACCTTTTGATTTTAACAATATCAAAGATTTATCTAAATCTATTTTTTTCATATCTGCTAATTTCTCTAAAGTTTTTCTACCTAGATTTGATGGTATTGAGGAATCTTTTTTTGGAGAATTTACAGATATAAGATTATGGATTTCAGCAGGGCTAGTTCTGTTTTGTTTAGCTATGCTTAGTAAGTTTTGATTGGCATGAAACACAAAACCATTTTTTAGAAGTATTTTATTGGCTTCATCATAATCAATATCCATTTTTCTACAAAAATCTTTTAACTTTGTTTCTTCAGCATGACCGTAGGGTGGTTCACCGTACTCTTTAGCCCAGTAATCTTTTATACTTTCACCTAAGTCCAAATAAGCTTTAAAAGGTTGAACCATGTATAAAGTTCCAACTACAAAGAAAACATTTATACCTAAAGCTATTAGAAACTCTTTTTTAGTAAATGAAACTTTTTTATTTTTGTCTTTTAAGTAGCTAACAATGGGTTTGAAATTGAAGTAGATATGCAAGATTCCAAACAGTAAAAATACTAGCATCGATGTTGTATGTATCTCGCCGTACTGAGATTTAGTAAGACCAAACAGATGCCAATCTACCCAGTAGGCTATTTTTCCTTTAGGAACAAAGAAAAGTATAACACCCGTATAACTCATTATCAAAAATGAGAAACCTAAACTAAGGGAAGAAATTTTTTTAAGTGTTGTTTTCATTTATTGGTTCATACCCATTCTTGAACCTTGTCCACCACCATTGCCACCACGACCTCTAGCTTTAGATGATTGAGATAGTATATAATCAGCTACTAGATTTAATTCATCAGCACTTAGATGTGGATATGCTGGCATCTCAGCATCTGCAAATCTACGAAATTTACCTTTAGACCCATTTTTTATGCCATCTATAATATTATTTTTTGCATTTGTTGCGTCAAATCTTTTGTTCTTCTTAGCAATACCTGCAAAAGCAGGAGCTGTTTTTTTACCTGCTACTGCATGACAAGCTAAACAACCATTTGTATCTACAATTTCTTCTGCACTTTGTGCAAATAACATACTACTAACTAGGGTGATTAATAAAATAATCTTTTTCATGATATAGCCTTTTTATAAAGTTTATATCATTATATAATTTCTTTGTTAGGTTATCGTTAAAGAGGATAAAATTTAAAATTTATCTTTTTCCTCTTCCCCTTGAACCTTTATACTGTCCACCACTTCCACTACCATTTATAAATCATTCCGATTTTAATGATTTTATTTTTAGTTTTGCTATTTGGTTCATAATAGCCATTAACAATGTTTGATTTTGAGATTTTCCAGTAGTCATATTTATAAGATATTTCTATAGAATATTTATTATTTATGTCATATTTTACAGGTATCTCATAGTAGTATCCACTGGTATCACCTAATTCAAAATCTAAACCACTACCTAGATAAGCATACATCTCAGGATTAAAAGCTTTTTGATAAGCTCCTTCTACTCCTATATGCCAATTTTTTTTATGAAATAAAGCTTTAAGACCTATATCAAAGTAAGCCCACTTATATATCTCTTTGTAACCACCTACACCTAAAATCTATATCCAAGAGAACTAAATATACTCATGTCGTAAAGAGACTCTTTTTTAGTTTCAATAAATCTTATTTTAGTGTCAAGTATATCCATATCACTATTTGTTGTGTGTGGAGTGCCATCTTGAAAACTACCATTATAAAAACTTTGCCCACTAAGATAATCAAATGCAAATTCTAAAGAGTTTTCATCAGCACCGATAAAACTATCTCCTATAGGCATATTATATTTGATACCAGCACCAACTATATCTATATAATTACTAGTTTCACTATCTAAGAAAGCACCATTATCAGCTGTTTCTACATAGTTCATATTAAGTGTATTTAGAGATAATTTTAAATTATCACTAAATACAGTCGTTGCAACTAAAAGAGTAATAAAAATAATCTTTTTCATAATATCATTCATTTAATTAAGCGTATAAAGTACCCAATATACTTGTAGTATTTGGTTCATTTTGTGAGGGATTAATTATATCCATCATTGATTGTGCTAATTCATCTGGATTCATAGAACTAGCATCTAGTTGTTTTATTTGTTCCATGGCACTAGCTTTATCCTCTTTAGATAAACTTTGCATTTGTTCTTGTATAGCAGTTTTATCATCTGATGATAGAGATTGCATCGCTGAACCCATACCACCTTTACCTTGTCCACCACCTGAACCGTCCATCTTTCTCATTTGCATCTGTTGTTGCATTTGATTTGAAGCACCTACTTCCATTTTTCATCCTTTTAATCTAAATATAACACAATTATATACTTTCAATGTTAGCTTATTGTTACCTTGGATATTCATCAGTTGTTTTACAGTATGTAGTACCTAAACTACAACAACCATTATCGACACCTATACTTTTTAAACCATCATCAAATGCCCAATAATGGGAATAACTACCATTTCTAAGTGTAGTAAAAGTATCTATCAGAGCTTGATTTCCAGTAGAACCTGCGATATATTTATCTAAATCATCAATATCTGTTACTTCTACCATACAACCCACTTCAAGGGATGCTTAATTTGATGGTTTTCCATAATCATAAAGCGTGTTATATAAATCTTGTATTGATTGGATACCGTAAGTACCAGCAGGCATAGCTCTCAATTCTGCTTCTGAATAATTTTCTGTATAATCAACTAGGTTAGTAATATTTATATCATAAGACTGTACAAGATTTTCAACTAAGTTTACATGTGAAGTTTCGCTTCTGGCTATATTTGAAAGTTGAGCTACATTATTAATTGCATATAATGCCAAATAAATATCTTGAGCTAATCTCTCCTCATTCCACATATAAGCAAGTGAATATTTTTGTGCTTCACTTAAAGCTACTAAAGAGGATGTATCTATATTAGGTGCAGAACTGCTAGTAGTTGATGAGCTACTATCGCAACCTGTAAAACTAAAAATAATAATTATTCCAACTAAACTAAAAATACTTTTTTTAAATAATCCATATAAATCCTTGATGTTTTATATTTGAATTTTAATATTTCTATGTTAGCTAAATGTTAAGATAAAACAGTTTCCTTTGTTGTTTGAAGTTAGTGTGATTTTTATGTTCATAGCATCACATAGTCTTTTAATTATATCCAGCCCAAAGCCTGTAGAGTTTTGAGTGCTAAACTCTCTGTTGAAAATTTTATCTACATCTTTTATGATTGTTCCAGCATCTTCAACATAAAGAGTTTTTTCTTTAGTGTATATTTT
>JAYEHQ010000036.1:0-16781 GCA_034659595.1 Campylobacterota bacterium | reverse complement strand
ATTTTATATTACTCTTTTATTAAATCTTTATTTATCTCCCATTCATTACTCTTTTTATCCATACTGACTTTTTTTAGTCTTTTTAGATAATATTCTCTTTTTACTTCTTTTGCTCCTAGGCTTTTTAGGTGTTCTGTTGGTACTTGGCAGTCTATGAAATTGTATTTCCAGTGTTTTAGGTGTTTTATTAGTACAGCGTATGCTGATTTTGATGCATCTGTTTTTTTTGCAAACATTGATTCACCACAAAATACTCCACCTACTACTACACCATATAAACCGCCTACAAGTTCTCCATCATAATAGCTTTCAATACTATGTGCTATGCCCATTCCGTGCAATGTACTATATGCTTCAATAATATCATCTTGTATCCAAGTTCCATTTTGTCCCACTCTTGGAGCTTTTGAACATTCATATATTACTTGTTCAAAGGCAGTATTAAATTTATAGTCAAATTTTTTCATACTTTTTTTTAGAGATTTACTCAATTTAAAATCATCTAGTTCCATAATAAGTCTTGGATTTGGTGACCACCATATAATTGGATCACCTGCTGAGTACCAAGGGAAAATACCATTTTGATATGCACGAATTAATCTTGAAGGGTTTAAATCTCCACCCCATGCTAAGATGCCATCTTTATTTGCATCTTTAGGATTTGGAAATTTTATTTCATATTTATTTAGCTGAGGAATCATTTAGTTAATTCTTTAAATTCTAATATTAATTTATCTTTAGCATCTACTATAACTTTACCACCACTTTTAAGAGTTCCAAATAAGATTTCATCAGTTAGTTTATTCGTTATATTGTCTTGTATATAGCGTTTTATTGGTCTTGCACCCATATCTTTGGAATAACTAGTATCAGCAATATATTTAATTGCATTTTCTGATATATTTATAGTTATTTTTTTCTTTTTTAATTCTATATTCAAATCATTAATAAATTTTTGAACTATATTTTGTAAAGTTTTAATATTTAATTGATTAAACTCTACAATAGCATCTAAGCGGTTTCTAAATTCTGGAGTAAAAAATGATTTTAATTCTTCATTTTTTGAAAGGCTTAAATCTTTGTTAAATCCCATTACACCTCTAGCATTTGCACCTATGTTTGATGTCATTATAAGTATAACATTTTGAAAATCTGCTTTATAGCCATTATTATCAGTTAGCGTAGCACTGTCCATTATTTGAAGTAAAATATTTATTAGATCAGGATGTGCTTTTTCTATTTCATCTAAAAGCAGTACAGTATAAGGGTGTTTTTTTATAGCTTCAGTTAAAAGACCACCTTGTTCATACCCCACATAACCAGGAGGTGCTCCAACTAAACGACTTAATGCGTGTTTTTCCATATACTCACTCATATCAAATCGTTCATAGTTGATGCCAAGTGTTTGACTAATGGCAATTGCTAATTCAGTTTTACCAACTCCTGTAGGACCTGAAAATAGAAATGATGCTATGGGTTTGTCAGCAGGTGTTAGTCCAGCTTTTGATATTTTGATAGCTTTTGCAACTTCAAAAACAGCATTATCTTGACCAATTACTCTTGATGCTAAATCAATTTCCAAGTTTTGAAGTTGAGATGTTTCATCTTTATTTATTTTTGCATTAGTAATACCAATAATACTAGAAATAGTTTTTTCTATGTCATTTGCAGTTATTTTAGTTCTTTTTTTATCTTTTAAATGAAAAGATGCTGCTGTTTCATCTATAATATCTATGGCTATATCTGGTAAAAATTTATCTGTTATATATCTTTTTGATAAATTTACAGCACTTTTCAATGCTTTATTTGTATATTTTACATCATGATGCTTTTCATATTTATCTTTTAAACCTTTTAAAATCAGATAACTAGTTTCTTTTGATGGTTCATTTATATCTACTTTAGAAAATCTTCTACTTAGTGCCTTATCTTTTTCAAAACCATTTCTATATTCTGCAAATGTAGTAGCACCCATACATTTTAATTCTCCTGATGCTAGGGCTGGTTTTAGTTGGTTTGCTGCATCCATAGTTCCACTTGTTGCTCCAGCACCTATAAGTGTATGAATTTCATCTATAAAAAGGATAGCATTAGGGATATTTTTTATTTCATCCATAACACCTTTTAACCTTTTTTCAAAGTCTCCTCTATATTTTGTACCAGCAAGTAATGAACTCATATCAAGTGCAAAAAGTTGTGCATTTGATATAATATTTGGAACATTATTAGAAACTATATTTAAGGCTAGACCTTCTGCTATTGCAGTTTTTCCAACACCTGGTTCACCAACTAAAATGGGATTATTTTTTTTTCTTCTGCATAAGATTTGTACAACTCTTTTTATCTCGGTATCTCTACCTATAACTGGGTCTATTTTACCCTCTTTTGCTTTTTCTAATAAATCTATAGAATATTTATCCAAATAAGATTCTTTTTTATTAGTTTCTTCATCTATATTATTATGTGAAATCATTTCTAATATATCTAATCTTGATATATTGTATTCATTTAAAAGTAGATATGTATAAGTATTTTCTTCATTATATAAAGCAACTATCAAGTCACTAATTTCTGCACTTTTTTGTCCAGAACTTTGTATGTGTTGTATCATATTATCAATAAGTCTTGAAAGAGCAACAGTTTCATAAGGATCTTTTTCTACTCCTTCTGGTAGAGTTTCTATATCTGTTTTGATATAGTTTGCTAAAAGTTCTTTCATTTTTTCTATATCTCCACCACAACTTAAAATGATATTTGAACCTTCATTTGAATTAAGTAAGATATAAAAAATATGTTCAATAGTTAAATACTCATGTTTTAACTCTTTTGCGAAAAGAATTGATTTTTGAAAAATATCGTTTAATTGTGAACTTATCATTTATTTTATTCCTCTTCCATGATTGCTTTTAATGGAAAACCATTGTCTTTAGCTTTTGTAATGACTTGCATAACTTTTGTTTGAGCTATCTCATGTGTATATGCTCCACAAAGCCCTTTGTCTTTTTTATGAACTTCAAGCATTATACTTTCTGCTTGTTCATAACTTTTATGAAATACATTCATTAAAATATCTACAACAAAATCCATAGAGGTATAATCATCATTTAGTATAAAAACTTTATATTTTTTTGGATGTTTTATTTGTATATCTTCTTTTAATTCAAAATCATGATTAGTGGGCATCTGTTTTCCTTTTAGTGATTGCTGATAATTTAAAATATTTATATGAGATTATAGCAAAATAGCGATTTTAAAGTTTTTTTTTGATAAAATTACTTTATAAACGGATGTGGAATCTTAGAAGCAATCATACTAGTATGATGGGCTTCCTGCCGAAGGAAACTAAGCGTTAGCGTAGCAAAAGGAATCATTTTCTTTTGTGTAAAATTGATGAAAAGGTTTCCTTGAATTTATACAATAAATTAAAGGATATAAAATGAACACTCAAATTAGAGCAAAAGATTTAACTCTTAATGACAACACAAAAGCACATATCGAATCAGCGATAGAGACATTTACAAAATTTAGTCTAGATATTACAACAGTAAATGTTGTTGCTAGAGCGGAGAAAAAAGGTGTATCAGTTGAATTTGATATTCATGTAGCTCATGCTAAACCAGTAGTTATTTCTCAAACTGATGATAACTTAGATGCTGCTATTGATTTAGCAATAGATAGAGCTTCAAAAGCACTTCGTCGTTTACATAATCAAGTAGTAGCTCATGGAAATGATTCTATAAAAGATTTAGAAACTTTAGACGCATAATTTTATGTATGAATGGACTTTATGGTTTCATATAATCTCTATGACCTCATGGTTTGCGGTACTTTTTTATATGCCAAGGCTATTTGTTTATCATGCTGAAAACATTGATAATACAGGTTTTGTTGAGGTTGTAAAAGTTATGGAGATGAAGATATATAAATATATCGGAGTTCCAGCGATGTACTCAACTGTTATAACTGGTGCTATTTTATCTTACTATGTAGGTTTTAGTGGTAATGGTTGGTTGCATGCAAAAATACTTTTTGTAGCATTTTTGATAGCATACTTCTTTTCTATGGGTCATTTTAGAAAGCAATTTTTAGATGGTACTTGTACAAAAAGTGGAAAGTATTTTAGAATCTACAATGAAGTTCCAACTTTACTTATTTTAGTAATTGTAGGGATGGTTATTTTTAAACCATTTTAATTAGATAGAGCCTCCTTTGGCTTTTCTAATTATTTTTAAACTTATACATTAAGATAGATGCAGCGACCGCTACATTAAAACTTTTTATCCCCTCTTGCATCTCAATTGTTACCACTTCATCACAAATATCAAGAATCTCTTTAGATATACCATGACCCTCATGTCCCATAAGTATAACCCATTTATTTGGAACTTTTACATCATTTAAAAATGTAGCATTTGGTGTGACTTCTGCTGCAAAGATTTTATAACCTTTTGTTTTTAAAGCATCTATTGTCTGAAATATATCAGTATAAATATGAGTTTTTAACATAGAAGCGTGACCCATAGAAACTCTTAATGCTCGTCTGCTAAAAGGGTGGGGTGATTGTTTTGGAACTAAATAAGAACCTATCCCTAAGGCTGTAGCACTTCTGGCGATAGAACCAATATTTTCAGTAGATGTGATAGCATCTAACATGATGATGTTATCATCCAAATTATCAAGTGCAACATCGTTTGGACGGATGCCATGCATCATACAGTTGTGATGTATTTTATGCCCCACAATGCTTTGCATCTGTTCTTTTGAAGCTACAAAAAGGTTTGCTATATCTTTTGAATTTACAAGTTTAAAAAACTCATCATAATACTCTTGTGTAGCTAAGATACTTTTTACTTCTATATCAGTTTCTAAAAGCATATTTACAACTTTAGGAGAGTCTGCTATGAAGCTATTATCCTCTCTAAAAGCTTTATCTCTTAGTTGTTTGTATATCTCTAGTTGTGGAGTGTTAATGTTTTGGATAAATGTAAACATATTTATTTACAATTAATTTGAATATATTTTTCTAATCTATTACATTCTACTATTTTATTTTTTTTACTATTGGAGTTAAAAATAATATTTGCAATTTTATCTGCGTGTGTCCCTGTTTTACAATAGAGATAAATAGTCTTAGATTTTTTAATCTTTTCATTACAAAAATTATCATCATTACATAAAATAAAGGTTGTATCTTTTACTTTTTCATCAGAAGTTAATGTTTTTTCATACATAGCTTTATAAAAAAGTTGTTGTTTGATTTCAATATCTAAAGTAGAGATTTTTTCTAAAAATTCATCACTTATTTCAGCATCTTTTGGGATAAATTCATATTTACATCTTTTTCCAGCTAATCTAAAATAATCAAGTAAAAAACTTTTCTCTTCAATAAAAAGATATTTATCTTTACATTCTAAAATATTATCTATAGAGGACATAGTTTTATCTTTTTTATATTCATCCAAATTAAGAGTATCTAAACTATTTAAAAACTCACAACATTTTTCTTCTAAAGATTTTAAAGGTATTCCCACATTATTTCCTCTAATGGATCTAATAGTTCACTTTGAAGTTTATCCCAACTTTTATCATCTAAAATAGTATTTGAAATTACACTATCTTCTTCACTTAAAAGATTAAAAGAAACTCTATCTGAAAACTTTTCTCTTTGTGCTTTTGCATTTAAATAATCAGCCATAAAAGGACTATGAGTTGAAAATACTATTTTTACACCTGCATTCATTAGTTCTATAAATAAATCAACCATTTTAAGTTGCCATGTTGGATGCAAATGTACTTCTGGTTCTTCCCAAAATAAGGTTGAACCTTTTTTAAGGGCTTTATTTGTTACTAAATATTGAAGTAATCCTATACTTTTTATTCCTGATGATGCATTAACTATATTATAGTTTTTCCCACTATTTGATTCAAATGAAAATCCTTGCGAGCCTTTTGAAATATTTCCATTAATAATTTGTGAAGTTGAAGCTTTAAATTCATGAATAAATTTATTTGTATCTTCACTAGTAAAAGAAAAATCATTTTTATTTAGTTCTTGTAGTAGTGAATCAATATGGTAAGGAACTTTAAATTTTTCAGTTGGTAAAAACTTTTGAAATTCTAATATTAGTGGAGTTTCAATAAATATAGCTCCATCAATTTTATCATCAAAAATAAGATTATTTGTTTTTAATTTATTGTTATTATATTTTATATTTGTTTCTTTTGTAGAATAAGTAAAATCATCATTAATTTGGTTAATATCTCCAAATATAGATTCTAGAATATTTCTAAATATAAAATTGAATCTTTCATCTTCTGAATCAACTAGAGATTTTTTTTGTTTTTCAGCACGAGTATTTAGAATCTTTTTGAATACCTCTATAATATTTTTATTTTCTTCTTTAATATTTATTGATTCTTTATTTAATATTTCAAAAGCATTTATATAATCATTTTTATCAATATAATCATTTATAATATCTTGATTATTTATGCCATAGTTCATTAGTTGAAGTTTAAATATTTGAAGCATATTTTCATCAATTTCATTACTATCCATAAGAGCATAATGCATTTTATAAGTTTCATTTACTATATTACTCATAGCCTCAGTATAAGCATATTGAAATTTCATAACATAACTCTTACCACTACCAGGTTTTCCAGCAAATACAGTTATATCTTTTATATCAAAATCACTATCTTTTATTTTAGCAAAATTTTTTAGATTTAAATTTGGCATCTTTTCACTTCTTTTTGAATATATTTGTATTTTATCTTATTGTAGGTTGTTTTTGATTTAAAGCATTTGATATAAAGTATTTATAAATATATGACTTAACAAATTATTAAGCAAATAAACAATACTATTCTTTTTAACGACCGATGGTCGGTCATTTATATATAGGATAAATTATGGCGATAATTGTAGATAAAATTCAAAAAAGAAAAAATATAGCACTCTCTTGTAAAGATTTGATTATTCAAAACGGTATTAAAGATTTAACAATCTCTCAGATAGCACAAACTGCTGGTATTGGGAAAGGTTCTTTGTATGATTACTTTAAAAATAAAGATGATATTGTTTTTGAAATAGTTGATATCTTGATACAAGAGCATAATAAAAATAAAGAAAAAAAGATTTTAGATGCTAAAACTACTAAAGAAAAAATCAAAATCTTTTTTAACTTTTTTTATGATAGTTCAGATATAGAGTTAAGACAACTTTATAAAGAGTTTATATCTATCTCGTTAGCTACCCCTGATTCTACAATGATTGAGTACCATAGTGAATGTTTTGAGAGTTATTATAATTGGCTTGAAGATATTATAAAAGATGGGATTGAGAAAAATGAGATGAAACCTATCGCTTTAAGACTTACTAAGGGGTTATTTGTTTTAGGTGATGGGATTTTTATAGCTAGTTCTGTAACTAATGCAATAGATGATATTCAAAAAGATATAGATGATTATATTGATACTTTATTTGAACTGATAGAAGTAAAAAATGATTAGTAAATTACTATTTTTATTTATCCCTATTTTCATTTATGGAGATTCTTTACAGGAACTTTTAGAGTATTCAAATAAAAATAATGACCTAATAACTTCAAAAAATTTAACTAAAAAATCAAAATCTTTAGAGTTAGAGTCTGCAAAAAGTGCATCTTATCCAACACTAGATGTAGGTGCTTTCTACCAAAGCCTAGAAGAAAAAACGCTAATGATGTCAGGTGATACTTATAGTGGATATGCAAAAATCTCTTATGATATTTATGATGGTGGTAAAAAATCATCTACAATAAAACAGAAACAAAATGAACTAGAATCAACTTCATTTGATGTAACTTCATTTGAGAAAAACTTAGCATTACTTTTAGTACAAGATTTTTTTAGTATTAAAAATCATGACGCTTCTCTACTTGCACTAGAAGAAAAAAAGGTTACACTAAAAGCACAACTTGAAAGGGTAAAGAAGTTTTATGAAGCTGGTTTAGCAACAAAAGATGAGGTGGATAAACTACAGTCCGCATCTGATACAAATATTTATAATATAGAATCTTTAAAATTTCAAAGGCTTAGAGTAAAACAATCTTTAGAATTAAAAGTTGGTAAGGAAATATTTAACCTAGAAGATGCTTCGTTTGTAAAAAACTTAGATATGAGTATAGAATTAGATGATGCTACTAAATCTTTACAAGAAAAAGCAAACTCACTTCAAAACCAAGCTAACTCTTTAAAAAGTGTATATCTACCACAAGTAAATATCTCAGATACTTATAGCATCTATGGCTATAGTAGAACTGATGCTATGCATCCAAGTGGAGTTGATAATCAAAATAAATTAATGTTAAGTCTGAATCTAAGATTATTTGATGGTGGAAGTGTAGAAAAAAATATACAAGCTATTATGACAAATAAAAACTCTTTAAAAACAGAAATAAAATACAAGACCAAAGAACAAAAGATGCTCTTTGATGTAGCAAAATCGAAAATAGTAACAACTAAACTAAAAATAAAAAGTGCAAAAAGTGCTTTAGTATCAGCAAAAGGTGTATATTCAACCATAGAAAGAAAGTACAAAGCTGGACTTGTTGATAACATAGCTTATTTGGATGCACTTAGTGTAAAGATTAATGCAATATCACTATATAAAAGTAGTCTAAATGATTTGGAAGTTGCTTATGCCATATACTATTTTTATGCAGGAAAAAATATAGAGGAGTTTATAAAATGAGAAATATAATTATAAGTATGATATTTTTACTAACAAGTTTAAATGCAAATGAGGTTTATGCAACTTTCAATATTGAAGCAAAAGAGAGTGCAAATCTAGCTTTTAGTAGTAGTGGAATCATAGATGAAATCTTAGTAGATGTTACAAGTGTTGTAAAAAAAGGGGATACTCTAGCCGTGTTGCAAAATGATGATTTAAAAGCGATGGTTGAAATATCTAAAGTGTCATTAAAATATGCAAAGAATGATTATGAGAGACAAAAAAAAGTAAGAACTCTTATAGATAAATCTCAGTTTGATAAGTACGCTTTTAAATATGACAATGCAAAAGCAGAACTAAAATATAGAGAATCACTCTTAGATAAAACAGTTTTAAAAGCCCCTTTTAATGGTGAAATATATGAAAAGTTAGTGGAAGTTGGTGATGTAGTAAGTGGGCAAATGATAACAGTATCACTGAAAATACAATCAAAAAACAGAAGAAAATTAGTTTTAGAGTTTGATCAGAAATATTATAAAGATGTGCAAATAGGAGATATATTTAGATACAAGCTTGATGGAGATGAAAAAGAGTATGAGGGCAAAATCTCTAAAATATACCCTTATACCGATAAAAAAACTAGAAAAATAAAAGCAGAAGTTTTAACAAAAGATTTTATAGTTGGTTTGTTTGGTGATGGTTTTATCATCACTAATAGATAGGACTTAGTTATGTATAAATTTGCCATAAATAGACCCATAACTACTTTGATGGGTGTTTTAGTATTTATAGTTTTTGGACTGATGTCATATAAAACTATGCCTGTAAATCTTTTTCCAAATGTTGATTTTCCAGTAGTTACTGTTCAAACTGCATATCAAGGTGCAGATGCAAGTACAGTTGAGACAAAAGTGACAGATAAACTTGAAGAGGCACTTAGTGGTATTGATGGCATCGATAAACTTATGTCAAGCTCTTATGATGGTTTCTCTGTTGTGACTATTCAGTTTGAACTTTTTAAAGATTTGGATGAGGCTACTAATGATGTTAGAGATAAGATAGGTTCAGTTATTTTACCAAATGAAGTTGAAAAACCGATAGTAAAAAAGCTAGGAACTGGTGGTGGGGTGATAAACCTTTTTATCGCTACAAAAACTGGTGATACTACTGCCTTGATGAGGTTAGCAGATGAAAAGATAAAACCAAGACTTCAACGGATAAAAGGGGTAGGTGAAGTAGATATTATTGGTTATAGAGATAGAGAGATAAGAATCTTTGCCAATCCATCTTTGCTAAATAAATATCGTATAACACCTTTAGAATTACAAAATATAATCGCTTCTCAAAATGTAAAAATAGGTGTTGGTAAGATTATAAGCACATCCCAAGAGATAATTATAAAAACAAAAGCAGATGCTAAATCTATAAAAGAGCTTGAAAATATTATTATAAAAACAGGTGTGCATCTAAAAGATATAGCTAGTGTAGAAGATGGATTAAGTGATGCTAAAAGTTTTTCATCTTTTAACTCTAACCAAGGTGTGATGCTTGAGGTTAAAAAAATATCTGGTGAGAATGTTTTAAATATCATAAAAGCTGTAAAAGAGGAGATGCCAAAATTAAGAAGTATCGCAGGTGAAGATTATGAGATGCAACTGCTACAAGACCAATCTCAAAAGATAATGGTAAACATAGACAATGTAACATTTGACTTAATACTCGGTTCTATATTATCTATACTGATAGTGTTTTTCTTTTTGAGAAATATCACGGCATCTTTTGTATCGGCTCTTGCTATCCCCACATCTATCATCGGTACATTTGCTATCATAGATATGCTTGGATATGATTTAAACAAGCTTACACTTATAGGGCTTACCCTAGCCATTGGTATTTTTATAGATGATGCTATCGTGGTGATAGAAAACATAACTAAAAAAATGGAAGAGGGGTTAGAACCTTTTGAAGCAGCTTATGAGGGTATCAAAGAGGTTGCATTTTCTATTATGGCTATATCTGCGGTACTTTTGGCTGTGTTTATTCCAGTTGCTTTTATGGATGGGATAGTGGGGATGTTTTTTAACTCTTTTGCAATGACTGTAGTAGCTGGGATAGTGCTATCTTTTTTAGTTGCCATTATGTTTATACCTACTGTAGGAGCAAGAGTTTTAAGTGCAAAACAGAGTAAATTTTATCATTTTACAGAACCATTTTTTGTTGGGATGGATAAAATTTATGTAGCTATATTAAAACCTTTGATAAGATTTAAAACATTAACAATAATAACTACTGTTGGATTACTCATCGCATCTTTTAACCTAAAAGTTGGTATGGAATTTTTACCGATGGAGGACAATAGTGAGTTTCAAGTTTTTATAAAAGCACCAGTTGGGACAAGTATTAAAAACATGCAAAAGAGAGTTAGTCCACTTCTAAAAGAGATAGAGAATGATGAGTTGGTTGAGTATTGTGTATTGTCTATAGGTTACAATAGTGCAAATGAACTTCACAAAGCAAAAATATATGCAAAACTTTTACCAGTAGCATCAAGAATGGGAATATCACAAGAAAATATAGTTCAAAAATATAGAGATAGATTTGAAAACATTAAAGATATGGTCATAACAGTAGAAGATTTACCACCATTTGATACAGGTGCTAGTAATGCTCCTATTCAGATAGTAGTAACTGGGGATGATTTAGATATTTTAGAAAAAACCACTACTAAACTAATGGCACTTTTAAAAGAAACAAAAGGTGCTGTTAGCATCGATAGAGATTATGAACAAGGTAAACCAGAGATACAGATAAGTGTATTGAGAGAAAATGCTCAAAGAGTAGGGGTAAGTGCAAATGAGATAGCAGGGATATTGGGAAGTGCTTACTCTAGTGATAGGGCAATATCATACTATGAAGAGAAAGGGCGAGAGTTTGATATAACTTTGAGATTTGAAGATAAATATAGAAAATCTATAGAAGATATTAAAAAGCTTCAAGTGAAATCAAGTAGTGGTGAATTTGTATCTTTAGATGGGCTTATCAAGTTTGAACAAACAACAAGTGCAGCATCTATAAATAGGTTTGATAGAGAGAGAAAAATCATGGTTACTTCTGGTGTATTTGGTGCAAGTTTAGATTCTATGATGGTTAAAATTGAGCAAGATATAAAAGAGATACTTCCTAAGGGTTATAGCTATAGATTTACAGGTGATGTTGAAAATATGCAAGATACAAACAAAGCATTTGCAGGAGCGATTCTTCTAGCTGTGATCTTGATATATCTAATACTATCAGCACTTTATGAATCTCTAATCCAACCACTTATCATAATGGTTTCGATGCCATTATCATTTACAGGTATCATGGTAGCTCTATACCTTACAGGAAATAATTTTAGTTTGTTTGTAATGATAGGGATAATCTTACTCTTAGGGATGGTAGGAAAAAATGCTATCTTAGTAGTTGACTTTGCAAATAAAGCAGTAAAGAATGGAAAAAGCGTAGATGAAGCACTAATAGAAGCAGGAGAAAAAAGACTAAGACCAATCCTAATGACAACATTTGCAATGATAGGAGCAATGATACCCCTAGCATTTGGCGGAGGAGCAGGAAGCGAATCAAACGCACCAATGGCATTAGCTATCATAGGTGGACTAGTTAGTTCAACTATACTTACACTTTTAGTAGTACCTGCTATCTATAAGTTTATGTATCCGTTGGATAGATGGTTGAGAGGATTTTATGAGGTTGGGAGGGTATAGTATATATACTATTTTTCCCCACGCTTTTTAGCTTTAAACAGTAACGGAGTACCCATAAAGTTAAATGCTTCTCTTAGTTTGTTTGTTAAGTATCTTCTGTAAGTGAAGTGAAGACCTTTGGGTTTGTTCATAACTATCGCTATCTTTGGCGGTCTAGTTTCATACTGAGTAGTATAGTAGATGCGGATAACTTGACCATGCATCGTTGGTAGTTGGTGTCTTCTTTGTGCTTTTTCCATAACTTCGTTTAGTTGTGAAGTTGTGATTCTTTGAGAGTAGTTTTCGTTTATCTGTAAAATCATATCGTGAAGTTGATCAACTCTTTTATGAGTTTGAGCAGATAGAGTGATGATAGGTGCATAAGCTAAGAACTTAAACCTATCTCTAACCTCTGCTACAAGTTTATCGTAAGCTTCTCTTTTTGATATATCCCACTTGTTTAAAACAATGATACATGAAAGTCTGTTTTGATCAACTAAACCAGCTATCTTTTCATCTAGGTCTAAAAGTGGTTCACTTGCATCTAAAACAACTAGAGCCATGTTTGAGTTTTCAAGCATCTCTTTTGTACGCATAAGTGCAAATTTTTCTATACCTACTATCTTACCACGGCGTCTTAGACCTGCTGTATCTACAAATGTAAGTTGTTTCCCTTTATATTCAACACTTTCATCTATAGGGTCTATAGTCGTTCCAGCTACACTACTTACTACTGAGCGTTCTTCACCAAGTAGGGCATTTAGAAGTGAACTTTTACCAACATTCGTACGACCGATAATTGCGATTTTGATATGATTTACATCTTCTTCATTAAACTCTTTTATCTTGTCATTTTGAGCAAAGATTGAGTTATCTATTACCGCTTCGTTATCTGTATAAAAGAACGAATCTTCTTCATCCTCTTCATATTGAGAAAAGAATTCTTCATCATCTAGTTCACCTTCAGCATTAGCTACAATTTCCTCTTCTTCCTCTTCATCCTCTTTGATGATGTCTTCATTAGGTATAAGGTTATACATCCAGTCATTTAGTGCAACTGTACCGCGGTTATGTGCTACAGATATACCAAAAATAGCATCAGTTCCAAACTCATAATAATCCCATAGTTTTTCTTGCATCTTGTCGTTGTCTATCTTGTTTACAACTAAGGCTACATCTTTACCTAGAGTTTGAAGTTCATAAAAAAGTTTTTTATCATCATCTTCTGGGATACCTTTACCATCAACCATAAAAAGAACTATATCAGCTTTGTGAGCAGCTTCTAAAGACTTCTCTTTTATCTTGTCATAAAGTTTACAACCTTTGTCAAGTCCACCAGTATCTAGTAAAAGTGCTTGTTTATTGTTTATGATAACATGGCGTCTTTTTACATCTCTAGTAGTTCCAGCTATATCTGAAGTGATAGCATCGCGTTTTTTAACTAGCCTATTAAATAAAGAACTTTTTCCAACATTTGGACGACCGATAATTGCGATTTTTTTCATGTGTAACCTTGAAGTTTTATAGTAGAGGGTTTGTGTTATAATTTTATGCGCCTAACTTTAAAAGTTAGGGCAAATCAATACTAAGGATAAACCGATGAAACGGTTTAGAATGAAACTAAAGCTTAACCTTTTTGGTTTTGTCTTTAGTTTAAAAGTAGAGAGGCTCTAACCTCTTTACTTCATCCTTTGTATTGAAATTATACCACAAAAATGAAACTTATGAAATACTACTCTTACGAAGATTTTAAAAACGATACAAACAAACTAATAACACAAGTAAAGCCCTTAGAAGTGGATGCCATTATAGGCATAGCACGAGGTGGTTTAGCTTTGGCTCACTGTATGAGTGAGGGTTTAGATATACGAAATGTACAGTCTCTTAGAACTGAACTATATGACGACACACAAAAAAGAGAAACTATAACTATACACAACAGTTGTAAGTTAGATGGCGTAAAAAAAGTGTTAGTAGTTGATGATATATCTGATAGCGGTGACACACTAGATGCTGTTATGAAAGATTTAAAACAAAAATATATAGATATAGAATTTTTATCTGCTACTTTATTTTACAAAAAAACATCCATACACAAACCAGACTTTTGGATAAAAGAGGCTACTGAATGGATAGAGTTTTTTTGGGAGAGGGATTTTTTATAATGATGAAAAATAAGTTTAGTGTTTTATCTAAAATTTTAGTCATAATGATATTTTTATCTATTGCATCTTTTGCAGATAATAAACAAAATATCAATAATGAAATAAACAATATAAAGATAGAACTAGAAAAAATAAAACTAATTCAACAGTATGAAAATAAAGACTCTGAAATAGATAAGATTGAAAAAAGGGTAAAAGATTTAGAGACTTTACTTAATAAAACCAATATAAATAATAATAGCATCTTAAAAGATTTGAAAAAGAATGATGAACTTATAATTAGACAAGATATTAGGATAAGTGATTTGAACTTTTATATTGGATTATATGGCGTTATTGTTACGATTTTACTTCTTCTTGCATCTTGGGGTAGTTATAAACTTTCATCAAAAGAATCAAGTGAACTTATCAAAAAGTGGCTTGATAAAAAAGCAGATAAAGAGTTTCAGCCTAAAGTTGATGAATATCTTAAACAGATAGAAGAAAAATCTAATGTCTTATTTGAAAAAATAGATGATGAACATCAATCTTATATGGCAAAGCGTAATTCAGACTTAATTGCTGATTTAATTGCAAAAGAGAAGTTGTCAGATAAAGATAAAAAAGAGTTAAATAAAGATGTAAATAATATAGATAAAAAGAAAGAAGATGAATATACTTTTAATGATTGGAACACAAAATTTTTAGAACGCTATTATGCAGATGATTATGAAGAAGCGATTAAATTTACTGAAAAGGCTATACAAATATTTCCTAATAATAGTGATCTTTATAATAATATGGGTATAGCTTATCGTAAATTAGGGAAATACAATGAAGCTATAAAAGCGTATGAAAAAGCAATAGAAATAAAAGCAAATGATAATATTTATTATAATATGGGTATAGTTTATGGTGAGTTAGAAGAATATGATAAGGCTATAGAAGCTTTTGAAAAAGCTATAGAAATAAATCCTAAGGATGATGTTTATCAGAATATGGGTATAACTTATCTTAAACAAAAAAATAAAGAAAAAAAAGCTATACAGGCTTTTGAAGAAGCTATAAAGTTAAATTCAAAAGAAGCTGATTCTTATTTAGCACTAGGTGATATATATGGAGGATTGGGAGAATACGCAAACTCATTGAAATATTTTGAACAAGCAATAGAAATAGATTCAAAATCAATAGAATATATTCAAAAAAATAATTTGGATACATTGAGAAAATGGGCAGAAAGTTTAGAAAATAAGGTTGAAAAAGAAGATGCACTTCAAACTATACAGAAGCTTGAAGGAAAATAAAAAATATTTATATTTAGTAAATATTTTTTCTAAATCCTACTCTTAAAACCAAAAGAATTATCTCATCATTTTCCACTCTAAAAAGTACACGGATTTTTTTTGCTACTACAAATCTGTATTGGTTTTCAAATTCACTCCCTTTTAGCTGGGTGACTTTTTTTGACTTTTTTAAATCTTCAAAGTTCTCCGCTAAGTAGTGGATTTTTTTTACTATGAGTACTCTATCTGGATGTGTAAAAGACTTTAAGTCTTTTACAGATTTATCAGAATATTTTATATTCAAAGCTCAATACCTAGTTCTTTATATACATCTTCACTATTATGAACTTTCATATCTCCAGATTTTATCTCTTTTGTAACTTTATCCGCAACGATACTATCTGTATAGTCAAAATAAAAATCAAGAGCCGTTTCAACTACCTCTTTTTGTGATTTATGGAGTGCATCTGCTACAGTTTCAAGTTCTTTAGCGATTCCCTCATCAAGTGATATTAGTTTTTTTACAGTTGCCATAATTTACTCCATTTGATTATATATCTAATTGTATATCTATTTAGATATTAAGTCAATTTATTTATTATAATAATGCACATTATCATAATGAAAGTTGTTAAATGAAATTTTATAATAGAGAAGATGAATTAGCTTTACTTCAAAGAGCTGATGTTTTAAAAGAAAAACATTCTATAATGAGCATACTTATAGGTAGGAGAAGAGTAGGTAAAACTTCACTTGCTTTGAGGGTGTCTGATGATGCTATATACTTTTTTACATCTAAAAAAGATGAAAAGCTTTTATGTGAAGAGTTTGTTCGTGAGTTAGAAGCAAAAGGGATTAGAGTATTTGGAGAGTTTCATAAGTTTGAAACACTTTTTGC
>JAYEHQ010000035.1:0-3649 GCA_034659595.1 Campylobacterota bacterium | reverse complement strand
ACATCTACATATACTAAAGATATATCAGCTTCACCATCATTAAATTCATAACTTACACCAGCATCTAATTCAGTAGTTTCAAAGTTTGCAGAAGTGTCAGCTTCAAATTTACCATAAGCTGCAAATACATTTACACCTGAAAAATCATAACCTACAGATGCAACGAAAGATTTACCATCTTCACCGATAGAACCAGCTGTAGTAGTTTCCATATTAGTAAATGATGAACCACCACCAAATCCTTCAAAGATAGTTTTACCAGTATCAAGACTTAAAGTATTGTAAGCTAAACCTGCAGTTATATCACCAAATGAAGCTTCAACCATAGCACCAGCTATGCTTCCATCAATAGTACTAGAAGCTTGTTCACTTTCACTTAAGTACTGAACACCAACACTAACTTCAGCACCATCAATCGGTAATGCCACAACTGCATCAGCATAAGTAGCTTTTGCAACATCATCTACATCGTAGTACCAAAGACCAGCTTCAATCATATCATTAGCATATAATGCAGCTACTAAATTTGTATCACCAACTGATGTATCTGCCCAGCTATCATTTGTTACATTTTCATAATCACTATCTACACCTTGCCATCTTTGAATATTAGCCGCTAAAAAAGTAAGACCAATATCAGGAAGTGCATAAGATGCTACCATAGCTTCAAAAGTATGTGGTGTCATTGCTATATCATCACTATCCGCTAAAGGAGTATCTATTAATTGACGACCTATACGGATATTGAAATCACCAGTAGCGTAGTTAATATAAGCTTCTGCTAATTCAGTATAGTTTTCATTATCTGATGCTAAGAAACCAGAATAATCACCATCTTTTTGATCACCACTTAAAGCATCTATTGCTTGAGCTGTATAAAAAGCTGCACCTAAGCTAAGACCATTTAAAGATGCTGTTTCAAACTTTAACTGTCCACCTATTGCTGTTGCAGTGCTTGTTTTTCCTGCTGCATCTGGATTTTCAGAGTAGTAAGCAACACGAACCTGACCACTAGTCTCACCATTTGAGAACATCTCTTTTACATTACTAGCCTCTGCTGCATAAGCAGAACTAAGTGCCATGCTTGCAATTAAGCTTAGCTTTACTAATTTTTTCATTTTTTTTCCTTATTTTTTTGAGTAAGACTCATAAAAAAAAGCATCTTCTCTCTTTTATGAATCTTATCTACAGTTTTTACAGTTTTTATGTAATGTTACATAGCTATACTCTCTAAGTTCATTAGGTAAATCTATCTCTATTTTTTCTACCATATTACACTTTGTACATATAGAAAAAACCATCTGTTCTTTTTTATATAAACAATAGTAAGCCTTATCTGAAACCTCTATAGTAAATGCTAAATCATACTCTATAAAAAATCTTAAATGTCTATATATAGTATTTTTTGAAACCTTTTGAAGATATCTATCATTAAGTTTTTCTGTAATCATACATACAGTTAAACAATCATTCTCATTCAATAATATTTTGTATATAAGCTCTCTACTAAAAGAGTATTTTACTTTTTTATTATCTATGTATTTTTGTAATCTATCCATATATAAAATACCTTTTTTAGATTTTAATAGTTATTATCAATTAATATATTGAAATTATTACTTTTTATCTCTTAAACTATCTTTAATATGATAATCAATATCAATAGATGAAATAAAACTTATTGATAATGATTATTAAAATAAAGAAACTTTAAGTATCGGTCTATTATAATTCTGATATTAATTATCAAAAAGGATATTAAATGTCAGTTTTACTTATAGGTGGTGATAAGATTGAGCGACTAAAAGAGTTACTAAAACACTTAGGTGCTAAACATACTACACACTGGGATTCGAGAAAAAATTCTACTTTAAATAAGAAAATCCCAAAAAATATAGACCTAATAATTATGCTAACAGACTTTTTGCAACATAACTCTATGAGTTATTTTAAAAAAACAGCAAAAAAGAAAAATATTCCATATATTTGCACTCGCAGAGGTAGTGCTAGTGTTGAAAATAGTTTTTCTAAATTCATAGAAGGAGGAAAGTAATGTTTGAGTTCGATAACAAAGAAAGCATTAAAAGCTTTACTGGAAAACCTTGTTAAGGAGGTGTATAAGATAAATTAAGATTAAATTCATATTATTTTCATATAAGCTTAAATTCTCCTAGATTCAAAGCTTCTAAATTATTTTCACAGACCCATTATATTAAGTATCATATATATAAATGGGTCTATTAAAAGGCTCAAAAATGAGAAAAATTGGTTTTGCCAAATATAAAAACACAACAAAAGAGATTCTGCCAAAAACATATAAAATTGATGAGATTATATGTCAAAGAAAAATGTTTTGCACAATGATTAATCAATATTTATCTGATAAATCACAAATTGATTTAAGAAATGAATTAACTTTTAAATCAACATTACTAGAGATATTTGAAGAAAAGACATTATCATTTTTTCAATTTTATAAATTTAAACCTGAGAAATCTCAAAAAATAGTTAAAATATTTACTCACGAATCTTTACTTATTAATCAATATTTTAAACAATCAAGAAACAATAAAATGAGATTTTTAAGTAAAAATATAAAATTTAAACAAAATTTTAAACTTTTATATGGTTATGCACATTCAGCTACAGATTTAATTCAATTAATTTTTAATGGTAAAGATATAGAGATGATGCTTGACCTTAATGAAGTATTTACAAATACTATTTTTAATCGCATAAAAAAAGAAGTAGATAAGGAGGTAACGCTAAATAGTCCATATATACACATAACAAAAAATGGTGTCAAAACAAGACTCCACCCAAAGTGGAAAAAAATAGATCCACAGAGTATTCAAAGTAGAAAGTCTGATATAGATAATGGTTTTTCATCTTTAGAAAATGAAAGTATAGACCAATGCTATCTAATTTATCCTAAAACGGATAATTTTAAAAAACATATAACACTTAAAAATGAATCATCTAAAGAGTTAAAGATGGTTCCATATTCATTTACATTTATAAATAGAGGAGAAAAAAGATGCCAAAAATAGGTTTATTTTACGCAAGTTCAACAGGTAATACAGAAGATGTAGCACAAGAGATAAAAGAAAAATTTGAAGGTGCAGATATAACACTCCATAATTTAGGAAATGCTACAAATGATGCAATGGAGCAGTATGACAAATTAATCTTTGGTATATCTACATGGGGAGAGGGCGACTTACAGGATGATTGGGAAGAGTTTCTTCCAAACTTAGAAGAGCTTGATTGTTCAGATAAAACTATAGCTATGTTTGGGCTTGGCGATCAAGAGGAGTATTGTGATCACTATCTTGATGCTATGGGAACTATATATGATGTAGTCATAGCTAAGGGTACAACTGTTGTAGGCTCATGGTCTGTAGATGGTTATGATTTCGATGAATCTACAGCAGTTAGAAATGAGGAATTTGTTGGTTTAGCTCTCGATGCAGATAATCAAGATGATTTAACTTCTCAAAGAATAACTGACTGGATAGAGCAAATAAAGCCTTACTTTTAATATTTTTAGTATAAATTTCATAAACTTTCTTATATTAACAACATAGAATATAAACTCAATATATAGTGATGGCAATCATAGTTATTACTGTATAATTGAGGTACTATT
>JAYEHQ010000034.1:0-17005 GCA_034659595.1 Campylobacterota bacterium | reverse complement strand
ATCAATAGAATTTATTTTATCAGGATTATTTGTTAAAAGTTTAATACGCTTTATATTAAAATGATGAAGTATATATGTAACCACTTCATAAGTTCTTTCATCTGCACGAAAGCCTAGTTGATGGTTAGCTTCTACAGTGTTAAAGCCTTTATCTTGAAGGGCATAAGCATTTACTTTATTTAAAAGTCCAATGTTTCTTCCCTCTTGCCTTAGATATATAACCATACCATTTGTCTCAGATGCTACTTTTAGTGCATATTCTAGTTGGTCTCTACAATCACATTTTAGCGAGCCTATAGCATCCCCAGTCAAACACTCAGAATGAACCCTAACAGTAGGTATATCTGCTAGTTTTTCTGTATATATAACAAGGTGTTCTTTCTCACCCTCTTTAAATGATTTTATCTTGAAATTACCAAATTGTGATGGTAAATTTGCTTCTTGTGATATTTCTATATTCATTGTAATCTTTAATATGTTAAAATTTTAAAAATTATTATAACAAAAGAAATTAAATATAGGATTTTATTATGTTTCAAAGATTTAGAAGAACTCGTTTAAATAAAAATCTTCGTGCATTAGTAAGGGAAACTAATGTAAGTGTAGATGATTTTATCTATCCGTTATTTGTTAGAAGTGGTGAAAATATTAAAACTGAAGTATCATCTATGCCTGGTGTATTTCAGATGAGTATAGATGTAGCGGTAAAAGAGTGTGAAGAGTTAAAAAAACTTGGACTTAACAGCATCATATTATTTGGCATCCCTGATGTTAAAGATTCTGTAGGTTCAGATGCATTATGTGAACACGGTATCATTGCTTCTGCTGTTCGTGCTATAAAAGATGCACATCCTGATATGTTTGTAGTAACTGATCTTTGTTTTTGTGAATATACAGACCATGGACATTGTGGAATCATAGATGAAGTAAAAAAAACTGTTATAAACGATGCTACACTTGAACTATCAGGTGAACAAGCATTGGTTCATGCAAAAGCAGGAGCTGATATGATAGCACCATCTGGTATGATGGATGGCATTATCGAGACTCTTAGAGTTACATTAGATAATAATGGATATGAAAACTTACCTATTATGAGTTATTCAACTAAGTTTTCAAGTGGATACTATGGTCCATTTCGTGATGTTGCAGAATCAACTCCAAGTTTTGGTGACCGTACAACTTACCAAATGGATCCAGCTAACCGTCGTGAGGCTATAAATGAATCTATTGCAGATGAGATGCAAGGTGCTGATATACTTATGGTAAAACCAGTTTTAGCATACTTAGATATAGTTCGTGAGATAAAAGATGCAACTCATCTACCTATGGCTGTTTATAATGTAAGTGGGGAATATGCGATGCTTAAACATGCTGGTTCAGCTGGACTTATAGATTATGATAGAGTTTTAATGGAAACTATGATAGGCTTTAAAAGAGCTGGAGCTGATATTATCATCTCGTACCATGCAAAAGAAGTAGCACAATTGCTACAAAACCAAAAGTAATTGGAGACGAAAATTTGAGACATTTTTTAACACTTAAAGATTTTACAAAAGAAGAAATTTTAGAGATTATAGATACTGGTTTAGAGATAAAAAAGAATCTAAAAAATGATATATATAGTAAGGAACTTGAAAATCAAACTTTAGCTATGATTTTTGAAAAAAGTTCAACTAGAACTAGAGTTAGTTTTGAAACTGGTATGACTCAGCTTGGCGGTCATGCATTGTTTTTAAGTAATCGTGATATTCACTTAGGTCGTGGTGAACCTATAAAAGATACTTCAAGAGTTATAAGTAGTATGTGTAATATGGTAATGATAAGAACTTTTGAACACTCTATGATAGAGGAGTTTGCATCTTACTCTAAAGTACCAGTTATAAATGGATTAACAGATACTTATCATCCTATACAACTTTTAGCTGATTATATGACTATTTTGGAATATGGTATAAGTGAAAAGTTGGTAGTAGCTTATGTAGGTGACGGAAATAATATGACCCATTCTTGGATGATGTTAAGTGCTAAATTAGGTTTTGAACTTAGGATTGCTACTCCAAAAGGCTATGAAGTAGATGCTAAAGTGTTAGAAGAAACACAAGAGATAGCAAAACTAAGTGGTGGCATTATAAAAACTATGAATGACCCTAAAGAGGCTGTTAAAGATGCAACTGTTGTAACAACAGATACTTGGACATCTATGGGGCAAGAAGATGAGAAAGAGCAAAGAATAAAAATCTTTGATGGTTTTATGGTGGATTCTAAAATGATGGCATTAGCTAAAGAAGATGCTCAGTTTTTACATTGTTTACCAG
This sequence comes from Campylobacterota bacterium, assembly GCA_034659595.1. Lineage (GTDB taxonomy): Bacteria > Campylobacterota > Campylobacteria > Campylobacterales > Sulfurimonadaceae > Sulfurimonas. The sequence continues at coordinate 14,687 of JAYEHQ010000034.1, read as the reverse complement.
CATATAGAGGTTTAGAGGTTAGTGAAGAGATTTTTGAGAAACATTCATCTATAGTATTTGATGAAGCAGAAAATAGACTTCATGCTCAAAAAGGTTTGATGGTTTGGTTAGATAAACAAAGAGATAAATAGTATTTTATCTCTTTGCTACTCCCATTTGAACTTAATTAATGGATAGTTATTATTTCCCCATTCTAAAAGAGAATTTTCATAAATTTTTGTATTTATAAAACCCATTTGTTTATATAAAATATACCATTCCATTGCACTATTTATTAGATTATCAGAATATACAATAATTTCATCGCTGTTTTTAAGTTCATGACCAGTTAAATAGATAGCATCTAATTCCTCTTGTTTACGCAAAGTGTAATCTATATGAAATTTATCTACATCAAAACTACTCATTGCTTTTGGAATATGACCCAATCTATCAATTTTATTAGACTTTAAAACACCAAAATAATGTCTAGGTGAACGGGTATCTAAAATTTTAACTTTAGAAATATTCTTTTTTAGATAAGAAGTATTTATAAGTAACTGTTTTCTAGGTTGAACCTCTATATTTCCGTATTTTTCAACTTTAGAAATATTAGTAGATACTAAAATTTGATTTTGAAAAACCCAAGACATATAACCACCATCTAAGATTTGTACATCATCAAAACCACTATGTATAAGTACAAAAGCTAAAAATGCTGATTTTTGCATTCCATCATCTGTATTATGGTCATATATGATTATCTTAGAGTCTTTATTTATTCCTAATCTTCGTAACTCTTTTTGAATAACACGAGACGATGCCAAATTCATCTTTTTTTGTAAAGATAAATTTTGCAAATTATTTGGATTAACATTTATAGGCTTATCTATGAAAGCTAAAACATTAGCATTTACAGAGTTTTCTATATGACCTTTAGTAAAAAGTGATTTTTTATCTACATCAATAATTATTAGGTTTTTATCTTCGAGTGATGTTTTTAATTCACTTGGAGATATAAACGCATTTGATGCAAAAATAGATGATAAGAAAAATGATAAGAAAAATAAATATTTAATCATTAAAACTTATTTCTATTTCTAAGTTCTGCTATCTCTGTTTCAACCATTTCATCTATCATTATTTCAAAAAGTTCAGAAATCATATTTGGAGATACTCCAAGTTTTATAGCACTATGACGAACACGACTAAGGATAAAATCTATTCTTTCTTTTGTTTTTACCTCTTCTACTGATGCTTTAAAAGCTGCTGCTTGACGAATATAATGAGATCTTTCAGAAATCAATTCTACAAGTTTTTTATCAAGATTATCAATTTCATCTCTAACTTCTTCTAGTGAATTACATTTAGTCATAATAGTTCCTTTAATTTTAAATCATTCTATCTAAAAAGAGTTAATTAGGTTTTACAATCTTTTTTATACTTTTAGGAAGATGAGCAAATGGGATGTTTTGAATCCCTTTTTCTAATATTCCATCATTAGAAACCATAATATCTACAGTCATTGATAATGGCATAAAACGAATTATTTTATAAGATTGTTTATCTATTTCATAAGTTATATTTTTTTGAGATAGCTCAATGGTTTTTTTCTTTTTTGCCATGATTAATCCTTTAGATATATACCAGTATCTTTAACTTCTATCTTTTTTTCATCTTGAAGTTTTGTAAGGTTTCTTTTAAACTCTTTTTTACTCATGTGAAAAATATTTTTAATCAACTCTGCATCACTTTTGTAGTTATAAGGCATAATCCCATTATTTTCTTTTAAAAGTTCAAGAACTATTGAAGCGGAAGTTCCAGCTTTTTTACTTCCAGATTTTCTTAAGCTAAGGTCTATGTTTCCATCTTTTCTTATAGTTTTTATATAAGCTTTTCTTTCATCACCTAGTTTTATATCTTCAAAAATCTCAGTATGATAGATTAAACCTTCATATTTATCTTCAACTATACATTTATAACCAAGTGGTGTTTTTGTTATAACAAGAATTTTAACCTCTTGTTGAGGAGATAGATTTCTTACTTTTCTTTCAAAAAAATCACCTAGCTTTTCAGTTCCAACAAGTCTGTGAGTTCTTTCATCATAAACTATTTTTAGAAATCTTTTATCACCTATTTTGAATGGTTGTTTTTGAAACATATTTGGAACCATTAAATCTTTTAAAAGTCCCCAATCAACAAAAGCACCAAATGGTGCAACATCAACAACTTCAAAAAGTCCAAATTCATCTAACATTGCTTTTGGAGTTACTGTTGTAGCTATAAGCCTATCTTCTGAATCTGTATATAAAAAAACTTCAACTAAAACATCTTCTAGCATATCTTCAGTTGTATAAGCTCGTGGAAGAAGTACATCGTTGCCATCTTCTGCCATCAAAAAAACACCATGTGGTGTATCTCTATCTACTCTAAGTGTGTTGAGTTTACCTAACTCTAAAAAAGGGCTTAATTGCATTTATTTCCTTGGTAATTCCGTATTTTTCGTATTATAGCTGTTTTTTGTTTTAACAGATAATTACTATAGATATAGTAGAAAACTATGAGTATAATTCATTTGGTATAATAACAATGAAAGATGCAAATTATAATGGACTGAGAAATCAAGACTACTAAAACAATCCATTTAGTTCTGAATTTACTATGGGTAATAATTTTTCTTTTATAAGATTTAAAGTTTTTTCAAATTCTACTTTTTCTTTACCATCTGGGTCTTCAAATCCAACATGTATAACTTTAGTGCTTTTTGGGTAGAGTGGGCAGTTTTCATTTGCATTATCACATACTGTAACTACTAAATCAAAAGATACTTCATCTAACTCTTCTAAAGTTTTAGAGTGGTATTTATCATCCCATGAGCCATCTTCTGATAACACCTCTTTAGCATTAGGATTTACTTTCCCACTTGCTCTTACCCCTGAACTGTATGCTTCTACATTTTCTATATACTGATTTATCAATGCCTCAGCGATAATAGAACGACAACTATTTCCTGTACATAATATAAGAACTTTTTTTAACAAAATTCATCCTTCTGTTTTCTCTAATTCTAGCCAATATTTATTACATATAAATTACAATTATTTTGATATAATTCCTATTATGAATAGAAGAAATTTTTTACTACTTGGTGTAAGCACCCCAATACTAGCAAATGAATTATTATTTAATAACGATGTTATCCTTTCAAAAGCTGAATGGGATACGCTCATTGATTTGAATAAAAGATTAAAAAAATTAAAAAATTATGTTGGTTTTGCAAATTTTAATCTCATCTCTTATAAATCCGCCTTATATTATGGAAGAAATTACTCTTTTATAGGTGCATTTACAGTAGCTGAACAAAACTTAATGACTCGTTTATTTTATGAAAATCCTGTAAAATATGGTTTTTATGGTTCTAAAACTTGTCGAAGAATTGATAATTATATATCAACAAAAGATGTTGTTAAAATCCCTTATACAGGTCACTTTTTGTATAAAGGAAAGCCTCAGCAAGATTATGAAAGATTGCAAAGAGATGTTGGTGATACACTTATTTTAACTTCTGGTGTAAGAAATGTTATAAAACAACTGAGTTTATATGCAAATAAAATTTATAGAACACATGGAAATATTACAAAAGCATCATATTCTATAGCTCCACCTGCTTACTCTTACCATACTATTAGTGATTTCGATGTAGGAAGAAAAGGTTTAGGTTATCAAAATTTTACAGCAAAATTTGCTTCAACAGAAGAGTTCGAAAAAATGACAAGATTGGATTATATAGGTATGAGATATAACAAAAAAAATAAAGATGGAGTACGATTTGAACCGTGGCATGTTGAAGTTATTTAGATTTTTAATACTGCTTCTTTTAGTTTCTTCATTAAATGCTCAAAATATTTTTGATTTTAATATTATAAAAAAAGGGCAAGAAAACAATAATACTTTGCTTGTTATTGGTGGTATTCAAGGTGACGAACCAGGTGGTTTTATGTCTGCTTCTTTACTAACTACACATTATGATATAACAAAGGGTTCAGTTTGGATAGTTCCAAATCTAAATTTTTATAGCATCATTAAGAGAAGTCGTGGTCCTTATGGTGATATGAATAGAAAATTTGCAAAGCTTTCTAAAAATGACCCAGAATATAAAACAGTTGAAAGAATTAAAAATCATATTAGAGATGAACAAGTAAAATTAGTTGTAAATCTACATGATGGAAGTGGATATTATAGAAAAACATATATTGATAATCTTCATTCACCATATAGATGGGGACAATGTTCTATAATTGATCAAACAAATGTAAATGTTAAAAAATATGGAAACTTAGAAGAGATTTCATCAAAAGTTGTTAAGCATGTAAATAAATACCTTCTAAAACAAGAAGATATATACAATGTTCATAATACAAAAACAAAAGATGGTGATAAAGAGATGGAAAAAACTCTTACTTACTTTGCTATAAATAATGGTAAGGCTGCTTTTGGTAATGAAGCTAGCAAAAGTTTACCTACGCATAAGAGAGTTTATTATCATCTTTTAGCTTTAGAAAAGTATATGGATATTATGGGGATAGAGTATAAAAGAAAATTTACTCTTAGCTCTTTGGGTGTATATAATGCTTTAAATAATGATATTTATATATCTTTGTATGATAATAAAATCACATTACCACTTTCACAGATTAGAAATATACTTAAATATGTACCTTTAAAAGATGATGATATTGTTGATTTTAAAGCAAGTAATCCACTTTTAACCATATATAAAAAAGATAGTTCTTTCGTTGTTCAATATGGAAACAGAAGACTTACAAGATTAAAAGCTCAATATAAAGACCATGATAACTTAGATTTGAATCAAATAAAGGTTAATTTTAATATAGATTCAAAAGATAAAAGTATCCCTTTTGGAAGTATTGTAGAGGTTAAAAATAATTTTATAGTTGAAGATAGTGAAAACTATAGAGTTAATGTTATAGGTTTCACAAATAAGAATAAAAAAGAAACAGGTGTAAAAATTTTAAAATCTAATATTGCAAAAAGATTTTCTATTGATAAAAGAGGTCGTATTTATAGAGTTGAATACTATACGAAAGGTATAGATAATAGTGATAAATTTGCAGGCATGGTTTTAGTAAAATTCAAATCTTAAGTGAACCAAAAATTAAGTCTTATGTAAGTTTTAATGGTTATACTTCCGCTATCTAAAATAAACGAAAGGTTCTTGAATGAAATTTACAAAAATTGCAACTCCAGAACAAATTGATCAAAAATGGATTTTGATTGATGCTGAAGGTAAAACTTTTGGTCGTATGATGACTGAAGTAGCTACTATACTTCGTGGTAAGAATAAGCCATGTTGGACTCCTAATATTGATTGTGGTGACTTCGTAGTTATCATTAACGCTTCTAAGGCTAGATTTAATGGTCTTGGTAAAATAGCAAACAAAGAATATTTTTCTCACTCTGGTTACTTCGGTTCAACTAAAAGTGTAAAAATGACTGAGCTTTTAGAAAAAAACCCTGAGAAACTATTTAAATTAGCTGCTCGTGGTATGCTTCCTAAAACTAAGCTTGGTGCTAAAATGCTTAAAAAACTAAAAATTTATGCAGGTGCTCAACACCCTCACACTGCACAAATAGCTAAGTAAGGATTAACTAATGGCAAACAAAATATATGCAACAGGTCGTCGTAAAGCGTCTATCGCAAAAGTATGGTTAACTCCAGGTTCTGGTAATATCACTATCAATGGTCTTTCTTTAGACGCATGGTTAGGTGGACTAGAAGCTAAGAAACTTCGTGTTAAACAACCTTTAGTTCTTTCTAAACAAGCTGAATCAGTAGATATCGTAGCTAGCACTAATGGTGGTGGTTTTGGTGGTCAAGCTGATGCACTTCGTCATGGTATATCTCGTGCATTAGTTGCATTTGATCCAGCTATAAAAGCTATCCTTAAACCAGAGGGTATGATGACTCGTGATTCAAGAGTTGTTGAGCGTAAGAAACCAGGTAAGAGAAAAGCTCGTCGTTCTCGCCAGTTCTCAAAGCGTTAATCACTTTCGTTTACAAACTTTACCGATGCTTTTTGCATTGGTAAAATTGATGTTGTATTTTTAATATCAATTTCAATAAATAGAGGTATAAATATAATGGAATTTTCATCTATGATATTTTTATTTTTATTTTTATTAAGTGCTAATTTCTTATGGACTTTTGGTAAAAGAGATAAATTTTTAGAATCAGAAGCAGACAGATGTTTAAATAAATTTTGTGAAGTAAATGAAAATTGGAATTCTAATGGTAGAATTTATACTAAAGGTTTAACATTTGTTAAAGATAAAGATAATAATTTAAAAATAATAAAACAAGCAAAACTTTGTGATGTTGGTTTGTTGAAATAATGGATAAAGAACAATCATCTAACTGGTTTGGATGGATACCTACAAATAGAGGAAAAATCAATTTTTCCTTTATCTCTCATAATAATATACAAGCTATCTCTAAAAATTTTAAATCTACAATAACAAATAAACAAATAACTATTCAAGATTTGGATATTTCAACAATATCAGATAGTTATAAATTTCAACAATACAAAAAAATTAATAAACAAAAAATTTATAATGAAATAACTTCTTTTGCAAATATTAAAATTACAGATGGTGATATTTTTAAAGGAAGTATAGAAATATATAATGAAGATATAAAAGTAGAAAGTGATTTTATTATAAATTCAAATGGTAAAATAGAATTCTATGGATATATTTCAAATAAATTTGATTTATTAAATGATTTTGAAAAAGAGATACAAACTGTAATGTATATAATAGTGAAGACTATAGTACATGGGGATAGTCATCATCACCAAAAAATAGATATAGCTTTGCCTATTACATCTAATGAATTTGATATAAAAATAATTTCTGAAAGTTTTGTAGATTATATAAAACTTGTTGAAAAAAATATAAAGAATCAAAAAGAGTGTCATTCAAATTTAAGAAATGAAATACTTGTATATGAAATAAATGGTTACATTTCATATCTCAAAACATTTTTAATATTATTCGATACTGATAAAGAGTTAGAGAATAATTTAAAATATGCAGAAAATATTCTTATCTCTTTAAAATCTACAGTTGAGAAAAGAAAAACAAAATGGAATTATAATATTTCTATTTTTACTGCAATAATTACATTTTTAGGTTTATTTATATCAATTAATATACTAATGAATGGATTTTGGCTACAAAATGAAAATAATATTATAGACTTTTTTCAAACTAATTATTCAAGATTAGAAATTATGGGTTGGTCTTTTATCGCTATTTTATTTTCTTTTTATTTTTATATATATTGTACTTTGAATAGTAAATTATATTATGTTTGGTATGATGGATTTGAATTAATAAATTTTATAAAAGAGAGTAACTATAAAAGATTGAATTTAAGAGGTAAACTTATTAAGAGTTTTCCTATGGTATTTTTTATAATTTTTATATATAAAATAACAACTATTGAAAATATATTATTAATTACTTTTTATATTATAAATTTATTTACATAATAACTTAAATAAAACTATGAAAACACTACTACTAATATTTTTATCCCTAAACCTCCTAGCATCAACCCTACACCTAGCTACATCAACAAACCCAGCAAGACTAAATCCCATCTTAGCAACAGATTCAAGCTCATCTGAGATAGCAGGTTTTTTGTTTAATGGACTTGTGAAGTATGATAAAGATGCATCTACTATTGTAGGTGATTTAGCTGATGAGTTTTATTATGAAAACAACACTACTCTTATATTTAAACTCAAAAAAAATGTAACTTGGCATGATGGTGATAAGTTTGATGCTAAAGATGTTCGTTTTACTTATGAGAGCATCATATCTCCAAAGGTTGTTACGCCATATAGTGCAGGCTTTAGATTTGTGAATAGTGTAGAGGTTGTAGATGATTATACTATCAAGGTAGTATATAAACAGCCTTATTTTAAAGCTTTAGAGACTTGGATGATGGGGATATTACCGATGCATCTTTTAAAAGATGAAGTAAATCTTATGACTTCAAAATTTAACACTGCTCCTATAGGTACAGGTGCTTATAAACTACATCAACTTGAACACTCTAAAGATATTATACTGATTGCGAATGATGATTATTTTGAAGGTCGTCCTAAAATTGACAAAATATCTTTTCATATAATAGCTGATGCTATGACTAGATTTTTGATGTTAAAGTCAGGTGCATTGGATGTTGGAAGTATTGAGCCGATGCAGTATGAAAGACAGTTAGATAAAAACTTTTTTGATAAGTTTAGCATCTATGAGGATATAAGTCGTTCATATACTTATTTAGGATTTAACTTACGAAAAGAGAAGTTTAAAAACCCAATCGTAAGGGAAGCTATCTCGCTAGCTATTGATAGAGAAGAGTTAGTAAAGATTTTATTTTTTAAACATGCTAAGGTTTGCACAGGACCATTTTTACCTCGCACTAAAGCATTTAATACAAAAGTAAAAGCTCCAACTCAAAATATAAAAAAAGCGAAACAACTTCTAGCAGATGCAGGGTATGATAAAAATAATCCATTTACATTTGAGATTGTAACTTCAAATTCTAGTGCTATAAGACCCTATGCAGTTCAAATTTTACAGCATCAGCTAAAAAAAGCAGGTGTAATAGTAAATATAAGAGTGATGGAGTGGCAAGCATTTTTAAATATGGTAGTTTTTCCACATAAATTTGATAGTGTTTTATTAGGTTGGGGACTTTCATCTACACCAGACCCATATCTTTTTTGGCATAGTGATAACGATAAAAAGGGTGGATTTAATTTAGTTGGCTATAAAAACTCGAAGATAGATGAAATGATAGAGAAATCTCAAATGATTATAGATAGAGATAAGTTAGGGTTACTTTGGCAAGATATGTTTAAAATCATAGTAAAAGATAATCCATATCTTTTTTTATACATACCAAATTCAATAACTACTGTAAATAAAAATATAAAAAATATAGAACCAAGTTCAAGTGGGATTTGGCACAATTATATTGAGTGGGAAAAGTAGATAAGAGAGAATATGATTATTCTCTCTTAATATATTTAATGTTGAATATAAAGACCTAGTATTTCATATTGAATATACCAAATAGCAACAGAAGCAAAATATCCTATAATAATAGTCCAAGAATATTTCATATGAGCGTCAAATGTATAAACACCAGGTAATTTACCCATAACACCAACACCAGCAGCAGAACCAAATGAGATCATTGAACCACCAACACCAGCAGTAAGTGTTACAAGCATCCATTGGTCAAGTCCCATTGTTGGGTTTGCTTTTAGAACAGCTGACATAACTGGAATATTATCCACAATAGCAGAAAGGAAACCTACAGCAACATTTGATAAAGTTGGTCCTAAAACTGATGGATCATAAACAACTGCAGCTAGTGCTAACCAACCAATGAAGTATAATGCACCAACAGCTGCTAGAATACCAAAGAAAAACATTAGTGTATTATTTTCAATCTTAGCAATTGATTCAAAAATTCTAAAACCTTCTCCATGTCTTTTCTTAAGACTATAGTCATACATTTTAAGTAGAGCTAAACCAAACATCATACCCCACATAGCAGGAAGATGAAGTACTTGATGACTCACTACAGCAGAAAAGATTGTAAATATACCAAGAGCCATAACAACTTTTGCACCCCTTGCCATCTCAGGTTCAACTTCTTTTGTTAAATCCACATCAGGAACTGTATTAGGTACAAATCTTGAAAGTAAAAATGCTGTTACTAAATAACCTACAATTGCTGCTGGAAATAAAAATAAGAAATCAACAAATTCTCCTTTACCAGCTGTCCATGTCATAAGTGTAGTAATATCACCAAATGGAGACCAAGCACCACCAGCATTTGCTGCAACAACAATATTTATTGCACTTGGTACCAAAAATGCCTTATTTTTTTGCTCTATCGTTATAAGAACTGTTGCTAAGATAAGTGCTGTTGTTAAGTTATCCGCAATAGGAGAAAGGAAAAATGCTATAAGCCCTGTTATCCAAAATAATTTCTTATATGTATAGCCCTTTGAAATAAGGTTGAATTTTAACTTCTCAAATACTCTCATATGAATCAATGTTTCTATGTATGTCATAGCAACAAATAAGAAAAAGAAGATTCCAGCAATCTCTAAAATTAGATGGTTTGCTTCTTGATGAACCATTTCCATATTAAGACCATTAATCGCATAATAAAATGCTATCAACATAAACATAAATGTACCTATCAATAAAGCAGGTTTTGCTTTATCTATATGGTATTTTTCTTCCATAGCTATAAAGTAGTAACCAACTACAAAAATTGCTAGTGCTAGAAAACCAACCCAAGTCATAGTGATGTCTGGATGTACCATAGCTTCACCGCCACCGCCACTTGCCATAAGTAAAGCACTACTTAAACCAAGCATTGTTAATAATTTTAACATTAATTCTCCTCTAATCTTGTGTGAACTCCAACTGATTTTTCTCTTGCTAATGCACTAAGAACTATCTCTTTTGCTGTGAGTAAACGGAATTTTAAAAGTTTACCTATTTTTTCATTTAAAAGAGCATTAATTTGTTCTAATGCTTCATTTAATCCATCTTTTGTTCTAACTATTGATACATTTTCCCACATTATTTTACGAAGTTTGTTTTTTTTCTCTTTATCATCTTTTAAACTCATTATTTCATTAGTTATTTCAAACTTGATAAACTTTTTTTTGCTTTTATTATTTAAAATATCTTCTACAGCTTTTTTAGCAAAAACTAAACCTTCTAAGAGTGAGTTGGATGCAAGTCGGTTTGCACCATGAACTTTTGTAGAAGCTACTTCACCAATCGCATATAAGTTTTTAACATTTTCAATAGCTCCATTTATATCACTTTTTATTCCACCTATAGCATAATGAAAAGCAGGAGAAATTGGAACTCTTTGTTTTGGAACATTAAATCCTAATGATTGTAGATTTTTAAATATATTTGGAAATCTTTTCACAAAATATTGATATTCAAAATTTGAAAAGTTAAGATAAACTTCAAGGTTTGTTTTTTTCTTATAATTATAAATAGATTTACTAACTATATCGCGAGATGCTAACTCACCCCTTTTGTCATAATCAAATAAAAATCTTTTATTATACTCATCAACTATAGTAGCACCTTCACCTCTTAGAGCTTCTGTCAAAAGTTGTTTTTGAACACCTTCATTACCAATATATACAGTTGGATGAAATTGCATCATCTCCATTCTTTCTAACTCTATGCCTTTTAAAATGCAAAGTCCTTGCATATCAGCACTAATACATGGTGCATTTGTATGGTACTCAAACAAAGAACCAACACCACCACTAGCTATGATGACATTATCAGCATATATATTTCTACTCTCACGATGATCTAAAACTGTTACACCATAACACTCTGCATCTTTTATAAGCAAATCAACCACTCTTGCATCTGTAAGCATAGAGTGTTTGTTTTTAGATAGTAAAAAATAGTGCATATATCTACCAGTAGCATCACCACCAGCATGTAAAATTCTTTCACAAGAGTGAGCAGCTTCTTTTGTATAAAGTAGATTTCCATCTTTATCTTTATCAAATTCAAAACCATTATTGATTAAATCATCTATAACCTCTCTTGAATTTGAACTAAGTGCATCAACTGCATTTTCACAACATAAACCAGCACCTGCATCCATGGTATCTTTTATATGTAAAGGTATATCTTCTTCATCACGAGCTAAAGCTACCCCACCTTGTGCATAAAAACTATTGCACTTAAAAGTTTCCCGTTTATTTATGATGAGAACTTTTTTATTTTTTGGTAGATGCATAGATGCATAAAGTCCAGCTACACCAGCACCGATGATTATTACATCATATCTCATAATTAATTTGTCTCTTTTATTTTAAACTCTACATTCTCATCAGATTCTGCTACTGATTCATAGTATGGATTAGCTTTGTATCCACACCCACTAAAACTTAAAAATATTGCTATTACAGTAAATATATAAAAAATTTTTATCAAAATAAACCTTTATCCCCAATAATTAAAAAATAATACTAATACACAAAATATTAAAAGTGCTTTAAAACCTCTAAAGAGATTGTAATTTATACAATTAAGCAAGATAAAATCAAGATTTTCATATTCTACAACTAAAATATTAAAGAGAAAATATGAATAAATTACAATATGAAGACTCACCATACCTTCAACAACATAAAAATAATCCTGTAAATTGGTATCCTTGGTGTGATGAAGCATTTGCAAAAGCAAAAGAGGAAAATAAAGCAATTTTTATAAGTATAGGTTATTCATCTTGCCATTGGTGTCATGTGATGGAGAAAACTGTATTTGAAAATAAAAAGTGTGCAGATATTTTAAATGAAAAATTTATATGTATAAAAGTTGATAGAGAGGAGCGTCCAGATATAGATAAGCATTTTCAAGAAGTACATACACTTATAAATAATCGTTCTGGAGGGTGGCCAACTTCTATATTTTGTACAGCTGAAAATAAACCATTTTTTGCAGGAACTTATATACCACCAGAATCTTCAAAAGGTTCTATCGAGGGGATGGGATTTATAGAACTCTCTAAACTTATAGGTGATAAAGTTAGTGGAAATGATGCACAAGTTATAAAAAATGCAAATGAGATAGAGGAGTTTTTAAACAACAAAAAGCATCCAACACAAGCAACTGTGTTAAAAGAAGATTTCGCAAAAAACTTTATGCATCAAGCTAAAAATAATTACCAACCTAGAGATGGTGGTTTTTCAGTAGCACCAAAGTTTCCACAAGCAAATACTTTAAATACACTTTTAACAATAGATAGACTTTATGATGATAAAGCTGGTCGTGCTATGGTCATAGATACTCTAAACAGTATGAAAAAAGGTGGTATGTACGACCTAGTAGATGGTGGGTTTTGTCGTTATAGTGTAGATGATAAATACTTAGTTCCCCACTTTGAAAAGATGCTTTATGATAACGCTTTACTTTGTGAAACATATACTCAAAGCTATTTGACTTATAAAGATGAAAAGCATCTAAAGATAGCAAAAGAGATTGCTGATTTTTGGTATAACTTTATGAGTGAAGATGACCTTTTTTATTCGGCTAGTGATGCCGATAGTGAGGGTGAAGAGGGAACTTACTTTGTTTATAGCTACGATGAAGTAAAAAAAGTTCTTATAGATGCAGGGTATAAAGATATAGATTCTATGTTAGAAGAGATGAGCGTAACTAAAGATGGTAATTTTGAGGGTAAAAATATCATTAGATTTGATGGTGAAGTTCCATCATATTTTGAAGATGTAAAGATATTACTTCAAAATATACGAAAAGATAGAGAGTACCCATTTTGTGATAAAAAGGTGCAAACTAGCTGGTCAGCTATGATGATAAAATCTTTATTTGCTTTAGGTGCGGTAGATGCTAAGTATAAACAAAGAGCAATAAAAAGTTTAGAAGCATTACTAAAAACTATGCATATAGATAACAACCTTTATCACACTACACTGATACATAAACAACCTAAGATAAAAGCATTTTTAGAGGATTACGCATTTTTAGCATCAGCACTCATAGAGGGTTATAAACAAACTCAAAATGAGATTTATCTTATAAATGCACAACGATATGCAAATAAAGCTTTAGAAGATTTTTATAACAAAGGGCAGTGGTTATTTAGCCATGGAGAGTTTGAAACAAAAGCAGAGATAACAGATAACACTTACACAAGTTCTGTAGCTGTGATAGTTGATGTACTTTTATCTCTTAGCATCTTACTAGATGATGAAAAATACTCACATTTCGCATATAAAACTTTAGAATACAACTCTTACGACCTTGGAAGAAAACCAATACATTCTCCAAATATGTTAAGACAAATTCTAAGGCATCTAAAAGAGGACAAAGTTATAAAATCAAATCTACAAAATTTAGAAATAAATGCACTAAAACTAGTAAGCTTGAAATACCCATTCACTCAACTAAAAGCAAGTGAAGATAAAGGCTTTATGATATGTGGTAAAGATAGTTGTTTTGCTCAGAGTGATGATGTGGATGCGTTGGATGGGCTTTTATCTTAATTTGGTTACAATTTTAAAATATAAATATTAAAAGGCTTACTAATGGGTGCATTAAGAATAGAAGATTTACCACTATATACTTACGATGATTATAAAATATGGGAAGGGGAATGGGAATTAATATATGGTATAGCCTATGCTATGAGTCCAGCTCCTATGATAAAACATCAAGATATTTCTAATAAAATTGGTAGATTGCTTGGAAATTCTCTAGAAAACTGTAAGCATTGTACTGCACTCTTACCAGTTGATTGGAGAATCGCAAATGATACTGTTGTACAACCAGATAACCTAGTAATATGTCATGAACCAAAGCATGAAGCATATCTTGTAAAAAGTCCTAAAATAATATTTGAAATCTTATCCAAATCTACCGCTTCAAAAGACAAAGGTTTAAAATACAATCTTTATGAGAAAGAGGGAGTTGACTACTACATCATAGTTGACCCAATTCAAGAAGTGGCAAAAGTGTATTTTTTAAAAGATGGTAGATATATAAAAGCACTAGATGCAACAGATGAAATATTCAAATTT